>NZ_JBSXNU010000053.1:0-278583 GCF_056857815.1 Qipengyuania sp. B-5
AACCCACCGGTGGGGCCGAAAATGAACGGAAATCACCACCAGGCGCCAGCGATCAGCCGGTCAGGCCGCCATGCTGTGCACCGGATGACCAATCCGCCTTAACGCACCAGCAAAACCATGGTTGTTGCGGGTGTCCAGCTAAAATGCTCTGGAAGGCGCGGTGCCCTACTTTCTCCGGATCGATCCGACCGCGCCCGGATAGCGAGTCTCCACGGAGAGGGTAAAGACACCACAAGCACGCTTGTTGAGCGCACTGAAGAATACCACCAGCCTTCGCATAGGCTTTTCTGTGGCGTCATGGCCACAACCGCTATGCGTCGGGGATAATCTCCCAAATAATAGTCACGCTACTTGCTCCTTCAAGTATAACTTGCAGTAGAAGGAACACCGCATCTTTGCGGGATTGTATTATCCAAATGGGGATACAATGCGTGGTCGCGAAGAATATCTGATTTCTTCGACGATCATAGAAAACGGCCCGCCTGTGCAAAACGCAGGCGGGCCGCTTAATTTGCTTTTCTGCGCCAAATTAGACGCTGACGGGCGCTTCATCATCGTCATCGTCTGACACAAGCAGAACAATCATCCCGATGCCAGCTATAGCGGTGATTATAGCTGCTCGAACCAGGTCACTTCCGCCTTCTTCCTCGTAGGAGCTGGTCTGGGCAGTTGCGGCTACTGGTGCCAAAGCGAGCGAACCGGCTGCTGCTGCTAGTGCAATTTTCGGAAATCTCATATGCGATCCTTTCAATCTCAAGGGACATCAATATGATTGTCCCATCAAGCTAATCACCAATCACCTTGGTTTGTTCCTGATTCTATCGAGGAAAGAGAACCGGTTGGCTATCAATCATGCACATTCGGTGGAACGGGCTCGGGTTCGAGAGCCTTCGACTGGCTTGTCTTCTGCTGCATTTAAACAGGGTTCAGTGCTGCTTCAGTTCGCTTTCGCCAAATTCGAACTCATGATGAAATTTCTGGTTTCTTTTGTTCTCGCGCTTCTCGCTATTGGGCTTGGTGCTGAAACCAGTACCGCCAATTCGGCCACCAACGCATGGCAGATCGGACCTGTCATCGATGGCCGGAGCTACTCAAAAAATATGCCTCTCTATCTGTACGAGGGCAGGGATGGTCCTTGGTTCGAGTTCCCGGGTCCTAGAAAGAGTGACGGCCACGTCCATTATGTCACCATAGCCTCCGGTCCGCTGAACACGGCGAAACGCATTACGATGCGGTATCGCATTGATTCGCCGCCGGATGTAAAATTCAGACCTCAGGAAGCTCCGGGTGAGGAAGCGACGATGTCGTTGTATTTTCAGCGTCACGGTGACCGCTGGACGCGAGATTATCCCCATTATCGATGGTATTCCCCTGCTGCTCGCGTCGTAAAGTTGCGCCCTGGTGTGCATGAGATCAGCATTGGTCTCGACGAACCATGGGTCGCGATGATGGGCGGGAACAGCCACACCCTACCCGGGCCTTTTGCAAAGACTTTAACCAATACTGCTCGGATCGGGTTTACTTTCGGTGGATCGACGGGTCGCGGGCATGGAGTTTACGCAACAAGGCCGGCTCGCTTTACCCTTCTAGAATTTGAGATCCAGTAAGGCTAATCTCCAGTATCCTTTGAGGCTTTGAGATGCGATCTGCGAATACGATCACCCTCAAGAGATTTTGATCGAAAGTCATCGGCCCTCGGTAAGCCACTTTCACCCGGCACCATTCCCGCTTGTCGCACGCGTGCCTATTGCCTAACTGCGGCACTATGACGTCGACTAACGAAATACGCCGCTCCTTCCTCGACTATTTTGCATCGAAGGATCATGCCGAGGTCCCGAGCGCACCACTCGTTCCGTTCAGCGATCCTACGCTGATGTTCGTCAATGCGGGGATGGTACCGTTCAAGAACGCTTTCACCGGTCTTGAAACACCACCCGCCTCGCGCGCGGTCAGCGCGCAGAAGTGCGTTCGAGCCGGGGGCAAGCACAACGATCTCGACAATGTCGGCTATACAGCCCGGCATCACACATTCTTCGAAATGCTGGGCAACTTCAGCTTCGGCGACTATTTCAAGGAACAGGCGATCGATAATGCCTGGAACCTGCTGACGAAGGAGTGGGGCCTCGATCCAGATCGGCTGTTGGTCACGGTCTATCATACCGACGATGAGGCCTTCGACCTGTGGAAGAAGCGCACCGGTTTCGTCGACGAGAAGATTATCCGCATTCCCACCAAGGACAATTTCTGGGCCATGGGCTCCGACGGCCCATGCGGTCCGTGTTCGGAAATCTTTTACGATCACGGAGATCATATCTGGGGCGGCCCTCCGGGATCGCCGGAAGAAGACGGCGATCGTTTCGTCGAGATCTGGAATCTCGTCTTCATGCAGTTCACGCAGGAGAACGATGAAATCGTCGGCGACCTGCCCAAGCCCAGCATCGATACCGGCATGGGCATCGAACGTGTCGCTGCTGTCATGCAGGGCGTCCATGACAATTACGATACCGATACCTTAAGAGCTTTGATCGGTGCCAGTGAAGCACTCACCGGAGTGAAAGCGGAAGGCAACCAGACTGCCAGCCATCGGGTCATCGCAGACCATCTGCGCTCGACGAGCTTCCTGCTGGCCGACGGGGTGCTGCCCAGCAATGAAGGCCGCGGCTACGTTCTGCGCCGCATCATGCGCCGCGCCATGCGTCACGCCCACTTGCTGGGAGCGAGTAAGCCGCTGATGTATCGCCTTGTTCCTGAACTCGTAAGCGAAATGGGGGCTGCCTATCCGGAGTTGGTACGCGGTCAGGCGCTTATCCAGGAAGTCCTCGAACGCGAGGAAGCGCAATTTCGTCGCACGCTCGAAAAGGGCCTCAAGCTGCTCGACGAGGCGACTGGCGAGATGGGTGAGGGTGGCACGCTGGATGGCGGAACTGCGTTCAAGCTCTACGACACATATGGATTTCCCTACGACCTCACCGAAGACGCGTTGCGCGCACGCGGAATAGGCGTGGACAGGGCTGGTTTCGACAGCGCGATGGCTGAGCAGAAGACGGCCGCGCGTGCTGCGTGGAAGGGATCCGGGGAAGCGGCCAGCGAAGACGTCTGGTTCGACATTGTCGAACGCGAAGGTTCGACCGAATTCACCGGCTATTCGTCCAGCACGGGTGAGGCGGCGGTGGTGGCGCTGGTGAAAGACGGCAAGGAAGTGGACACTGCGTCCGCGGGCGATGAGGTAATCGTTCTCACCAATCAGACGCCGTTCTACGGCGAGAGTGGCGGCCAGACCGGGGATGCCGGACGAATCTGGACGCCCGAGGGCCTTGAGATCATCGTCTCGACAACGAAGAAGCCGCTCGGACGACTACACGCTCATGTGTCGAAGGTAGGCAAGGGCAGCGTGAAAGTCGGCGATGCAGTGCATCTCGAGATCGACGCCGAACGCCGCGACCGTATCCGCGCAAACCATTCGGCGACGCACCTTGTTCACGCGGCACTGCGTAATCGCCTGGGCGGACATGTGACGCAGAAGGGGTCGCTGGTTGCCGACGATCGCTTCCGGTTCGACTTTTCGCACCCCACGCCGCTCAGCGACGAGGACATTGCCGCGATAGAAGCAGAGGTGAACGAGGAAATTCGCGCCAACGAGACGGTTGGCACGAGGCTCATGACGCCGGATGATGCAGTAGCCGCGGGTGCCTTGGCCCTTTTCGGTGAAAAATACGGCGACGAGGTTCGCGTCCTTTCCATGGGCCGCAAAGGCGGGGAGGGGCGTAATTACTCGGTCGAACTGTGCGGCGGCACCCATGTCGAAGCGACCGGTGACATCGGCCTGTTCAAGATCGTTGCCGAAAGCGCGGTCAGTTCGGGTGTGCGCCGTATCGAGGCATTGACCGGCGAAGCCGCACGTCAGTGGTTGCTGGCACGGGATGATGCCGTGCGAACCATTGCCGGGGCGCTCAAGACTTCTCCCGACGAAGCAACAGCGCGAGTCTTGACCTTGGTCGAGGAACGTAAGCGACTTGAAAAGGAACTTGCCGAAGCAAAGCGCGCGCTCGCCCTCGGCGGGGGAGGTTCTGCCAATCCTGGCACCGCCGATGAGGACCTCGACGGGGTCACATTTTCAGGTCAGATCATAGACGGACTCGATCCGAAGGAGCTTCGTCCACTGCTCGACGAGGTCAAGAAGCGCATGGGTTCCGGAATCACTGCAATCTGCGCTGTGAATAACGGCAAGGGTGCCTTTGCGGTTGGCGTGACCGACGATCTTACCGACCGGTATAGCGCGGTCGACCTGGTACGCGTCGGTGTGGAAGCGCTCGGGGGCAAGGGCGGCGGCGGTCGGCCCGATATGGCCCAGGGCGGTGGACCGGATGGTTCGAAGGCCGAAAAAGCTATCGCCGCTGTGCGCGAGACTTTGACAAGAGAAGACGCCTGACCGACACTAACGGTCAGGCGTTACCCTGTTTTACTTCATTTCTGCGGAATTGATCAGGCGCTGGGCGTCTTTTTGGTTACGCCGCTCGAACCTTGTTCGATGTCGTAGCCTTCAGTGTCGCCGGGTTTGCCGCGATCTTCGTTCGGTGCCTTGCCCTTTCGCGGATCGGCAACGTTCTGGGGCTTGAATTTCTCGTCATTTGGAAGTGGCTTTGTCGGGTCGATGTCACTCATATCCTTTCCTTTCGCCTCATCAACGCATGGGGAAAGGAAGGGTTCAACCGTCCAACGTACTCGAACGCAGCTTCGGCTTGTAGGAAAGTGCGCCCTCTTTCTCGATCAGATCACGGAACTCATCCCGCTTTTCGTGGATCGAAGCGATTACCGGACCCATGGCAACACCGATGTCGACCAATACGGCTTCCGAAAGTTGTAGCGCCGCTTCGAGTGTTTCGGGAACGGCGTGGCTGGCACCGGCGCGATAAAGCTCGGCAGCATGAGCGATGTCGCGGGCACGAGATACAATAAGCAAATCCGGATATTCGCTACGAAGCTTGGATACCAGACGTGCGGCAAGCACCGGCTCGTCCATGGTAAGCACGATGGCTGGAGCATTTTCGACGCCCAATCTGGCCAGCGATCCACCGCGAGCCGCATCTCCGAACGTCGCCCGATATCCCTTACGTTTGGCAAATTCGATAAGGTCGGCATCGGAATCTATTGCGATATAGGGTTTGCCATGCGCCTTGAGCATTTGCGCCACCAATCGGCCAACGCGCCCTATTCCCACAACTATGACTTTCCCGTCGCCTTCGTCGTCAGGTGGAAGCTCCGGCGCTGGTTCGACGCGGCGGGCGACGATACGACCGAGGCGTGCCAGGAGCGGTGTGAAGGTAAGACCGATTGCGGTCACAATCTGCCAGAACTGCGCAGTGCCAGGTTGAATCAGGAGTGCCGAGCTGGCGGCGGCAAGCACGATCAGAGTTGTCTCGGATGGGCTGGCCATCAAAATCCCGGTTTCGGCTGCCGTACTACGCCGGGCGCCCATCAATCGCAGGAGTACGCCCGTCAGGATTGCCTTGAACAAGAGTACGCCAACCACCGCAGTCGCGATCATCCCGAGGTATTCCCAGATGGTCGCCAGATCGATGCTCATCCCGACAGTAATCAGGAAGATGCCCAGCGCGAGCCCTTTGAAAGGCTCCATGATACTTTCGACTTCCTGATGATACTCGGTCTCGGCAATCAGCAGACCGGCCAGCAACGCACCCACTATCGGTGACAGACCTACGGCCGCCGTTGCAAGGCTGGCCCCGATAACCACCAGCATTGCAGCGGCGAGAAACAGTTCAGGACTTTTGGTCCTTGCTGCCTGGGCAAACAGGCGCGGAAGGGCGATACGGCCGGCGATCATCATGACCGCGATCACCGCCGCGCCTTGCCACATCGTGGTAAGCAGACCCTCCCAACCCTCCGAAGCGGCATTGGGCGCCATTGCGCCGAGGATGAAGACGATCGGAACGATCATGATGTCTTCGAACAACAACATCGAGAGTGCAGCGCGGCCCACGGGACTCGCGGTGCCTGAAATTGGCAGGACGATTGCAGTCGAAGAGAATGCGAGAGCAAAGCCGAGCGCCAGCGCTCCGGTCCAGAACTGGCCCATCATCGAGAGCACTATTGCAAGAATCACACCGCCAATGAGTAATTCCGCTGCCCCAAGTCCGAAGACGAGCCTTCGCAACTGCCACAAGCGTTTGAAGGACAATTCCAGCCCGATTGCGAAAAGCAACAGGATGATGCCGAACTCCGCAAAAGGTTCGAGCGCCTCCGGATCGGATATCGTTATGTGTTCGAGCCAAGGTCGCTCGAATACGAGCTGACCCAGGCCATAGGGACCCACTGCGATGCCGATAAGGATGAACCCGATAACGGGAGTAATCCGGAAGCGCGTAAAAACGGGTATAACTAGTCCCGCCGCGCCGAGGATCACGAGCGCGTCGGATATTGCCGGAGATGCTAGGCCGCCCGAAGCCATGAATAAGCTCTAGCCAGCCATCATTGCGAAGTCACGAAGGTAGAGGATGTTAGCCTCCACCAGGGTGTGCGGGGCCGAGCGGTTCGCGGCGCGGGCGAGGCTTGCCGGGATGCTTTCCGTCTTCATCCCATTCGATTCGGTAAAGGTCGAAGCGACGATCCGCCAGATTGCGCACGGTACCTTCGGCCCGGGCCCATTGGAGGTCGGCCAGGTTGATATCGCTGATCGTCAACGTTTCCACGTTTTCGGTCGCCTCGGCAGCAATGCCATCGCGGGCGAAAGGAAAATCGCACGGTGTCAGAATGCAGCTTTGCGCATACTGGATGTCCATATTGCCCACGTTGGGCAGATTTCCGACGTTGCCTGACAGCACGACGAAACACTGATTCTCGATAGCCCGAGCCTGTGAGCAATACCGAACGCGCAAATATCCCTGGCGGCTGTCGGTGCAGAACGGCACGAAGATGATGCGAGCACCTTCATCGGCAAGGCGGCGACTGAGTTCGGGGAACTCGCTGTCGTAGCAGATCTGCACACCGATCGGGCCGCAGTCGGTCTGGATTACCTCGACCTTGTCGCCGCCCTTGATGTTCCACCAATAACGCTCGTTGGGGGTGGGATGGATCTTTTCCTGCGCATGGACCGATCCGTCGCGCAGGCAGACATAGGCGACGTTGTGGATGTCTCCGTCATCCATGCGTGTCGGGTGGCTGCCGGCGATGATATTGATGTTGTAGCGCATCGCCATTTCGGAAATGTCGTCACGCAGGCGAGGGGTGTATTCGGACAATCGCTCGATCGCCTCGACCGGCGAGAGTTCCTTCTCTTCGAAACTAAGCAGCATCAGCGTGAAGAGTTCGGGAAAGACTATGAAGTCTGCTTCATAATCGCTTGCAACATCTACGAAATATGTCACGTGACGCATGAATTCGTCATAGTCAGCCACCTGCCGTGCCTGTAGCTGGCACGTCGCCACACGGACAGCTTCGACCCCTCGTGGTAGCCGCTTTTTCACCGGCTGGTCGCGCTCGACATAGGGATTGCGCCAGACCATCATGATGGCGTTTGCCATGCTGGCCTTGTCCTCGGGAAGATAGCCAAACATCACCCGCTCGGGCTCGAACCCGTTGGCGAGTTGGAAGCGCAACACAGGGTCGTGCAGCTTTCCTTCGACCACCTTCTCCAGATACTCCTGCGGCCCTTCGACCTTCCGCCGACTGCGGCGATAGTTCGGCATTCGGCCCGCAAAGACGATGCCGGTCAGGTCGCGGTCTTCGGCCAGAGCGCGGCGCTCTTCGTACAACCGTCTTCCGATGCGAACGCCGCGCACTTTAGGATCGACGCACATTTCGTAGCCGTAAAGCCAGTCGCCCGTCGGATCGTGGCGGCTGCCGTAGCCATTGCCGGTAATTTCGTCCCAATCGTGGTCCTGGAAGGCCAAGGCTTCGGCTACCTGCATGGTGGCGCAATAGCCGACCACCTTCTCGTCGAGCAGGGCGACAAAGCAACCTTCGGGAAAATTGTTGATCTGACCGCGAATCTCGCCGTGCGTATAGGCTGGCATGTCTTCGTAGACGCGCCGCACCAGGTCCGCGATGCCACGGATGTCCTTTATTTTCGCGTTGCGGATTTCGAGCCGCTTCTGGCCGAATTTCTCCGAACCCTTCCGGCGAACTGCGCGCTTCTTTGTTGGATGTCTGGCCATTTTACCCCGTCAGTTTTTGTCGACCCCAAAGAAAAACCGGGGCCGGCACGAGCCGACCCCGGTGATCTGGCTTATCTGGATAATGACCCAGAGGCGTTCCGGTTTCAGGCCGACTTTGCCATTTCCGCTTCCAGTCCCTCGACAATCGCTTCGAAGAACTGCTCGGTAGTCATCCAGCTCTGGTCTGGACCGATGAGCAATGCGAGGTCCTTGGTCATCTTGCCGCTTTCGACGGTCTGGATGCAGACCCGCTCCAGCGTTTCGGCGAACTTCACCACTTCGGGCGTGTTGTCGAACTTGCCGCGATACATGAGACCGCGCGTCCAGGCGAAGATGCTGGCGATCGGGTTGGTCGAGGTCGCCTTGCCCTGCTGGTGCTGGCGATAGTGGCGGGTGACGGTGCCGTGTGCAGCTTCGGCTTCTACCGTCTTGCCATCGGGAGTCATCAGGACCGAGGTCATCAGTCCGAGCGAGCCGAAGCCCTGAGCGACGATGTCCGACTGTACGTCGCCGTCGTAGTTCTTGCAGGCCCAGACGAACTTGCCACTCCACTTGAGTGCCGCTGCGACCATATCGTCGATCAGGCGGTGTTCGTAAGTCAGGCCGTGCTTTTCGAAATCTGCCTTGTATTCCGCATCGAACACTTCCTGGAAAAGGTCCTTGAAGCGGCCATCGTACTTCTTGAGGATGGTGTTCTTGGTCGACAGATATACCGGCCACTTGCGGTCAAGACCGTAAGCGAAGCTCGCGCGGGCGAAGTCGCGGATGCTGTCGTCGAGGTTGTACATCGTCAGGGCAACGCCCGGGCTGGGGAACTCGAACACGTCGATGTCGATGTTTTCGCCGTCTTCGCCCTCGAAGACCATGCGCAGTTTGCCCTTGCCGGGGATGAGCGTGTCTTTAGCGCGGTACTGGTCGCCGAAGGCATGGCGACCGACGACGATCGGGTCGGTCCATCCAGGGACGAGACGCGGAACGTTGTCGATGACGATAGGTTCGCGGAAGACTACGCCGCCGAGGATGTTGCGGATCGTGCCGTTCGGGCTGACCCACATCTTCTTGAGGCCAAATTCCTCGACGCGCTGCTCGTCGGGGGTGATGGTGGCGCACTTCACACCGACACCATATTCCTTGATCGCGTTCGCTGCATCGACGGTAATCTGATCGTCGGTCGCATCGCGGCTCTCGATAGAAAGGTCGTAGTATTTGAGATCGATATCGAGATAGGGAAGGATCAGCCGTTCGCGGATCCACTTCCAAATAATTTTGGTCATTTCGTCGCCGTCGAGTTCGACGACCGGGTTGGCTACCTTGATCTTGGCCATGGGTTTCCTGTCAGTTCGAATGGATTTGGCGGCGCCTTAGCAGACAGGCGGGCGAGGGCAAGGTGAGGCGAGAATGTTGCAAACGATTCACGATCCTTTTGTCACTGTGATGATCGTGGGGGCACACCCGCATTAGAACCACGCGGAAAGAAGCGAACGCAGTTAGCGCTCGCGTATCGCTTATTAGTGCCGAGTCTCAAGATGAATGGTATTGCGCCCTGACCCCCACCGATTCTAGAGGGGCATTGCTAGAGGTGAGCCTGCGCTGCCGCTTGAAGCATTGCCGCTGATAATTAAAACCACAATTGCAATGTCTTAAGGCGAGTCATATTAAGGTGGGGCCGCAATTCGGAGTAAATTTTTGTCAGCCCCCTTCCTCTCTCCGATTGTACGTCGTGGACTAGTTCATTCATTGCGATTTGAACTTAGTTTTATTTTGCTTGTAGGGACACTATTACCGCTGTTGGCACTTGCCTTCCTAGAAGGCGGTCGATTTGCCTCTTTTGAGACAACAGCAAATTGGATCGCGCAGCCTGGTGTGGCAAATTCTTTCATTGGAAGTATACTGAGCGCTATTGTTGCAATTCTTGTTTTAAGACGGCTGCGTTATTACCCCGGCGTAGCCGTTGCTCGGTCGATTTTGCCTGTAGTTGCTCTGCTGTTTGGCCTGTTTATTGGGGGAATCGCATGCCTCAGGTTGGAACATTATAACAAGCTGATCCTTTCGTGTTTTCTAGCGACGCTTGCTGCGCGATTTACGATTACAGCGATGCGGACGAGAGATAAGGGGCTACTTTATTATGTGGTGCCTGGTGGACGGGTGGATGTCATCTATCAATTGCGATCTGCCCCGGTCTTTACCCTAAAATCCCCTTCGATCGAGGCACTCCCGGATTGCGCTATTGTGGCCGACCTTCACGCGGACCTTGGCGCAAAGTGGGAGCGCTGCCTTGCCGAGGCCGCAATTTCCGGTCGTCCGGTTTACCATTACAAGCAGGTGTGGGAGGCAGAGACCGGCAAGGTCCAGATGGATCATTTATCCGAGAATAGTTTTGGCGCTCTATTGCCGAGTTTTGGATATCAGAAACTGAAGCGCGCAGTTGATCTGACCCTTGCCATTGCAGCGCTTCCGATGGTTTGCCTTCTGCTGGGAATTTGTGCGATTGTGATAAAGTGCGACAGCGAGGGGCCAGTATTCTTTCGTCAACGGCGAATGGGCTTTCGAGGCAAGGAATTCGATGTCCTCAAGCTGCGCACCATGTCGGAAGGTCATGATGGAGAAGATCGCGATCTTTCCATTACAAAGTCAGGCGATCAACGCGTTACGAAGGCCGGCGCTTTCTTGCGTCGCACTCGGCTGGATGAGTTACCCCAAATCTATAACATCCTCCGAGGCGAGATGAGTTGGATTGGACCGCGGCCTGAGGCGGTAAGTCTCTCGGAATGGTATGAACGCGAAATTCCGTTCTATCGCTATCGCCACATGGTACGCCCAGGAATTAGCGGGTGGGCACAAGTGAACCAAGGGCACGTAACGGAAGTCGGAGAAGTTCTTGAGAAGCTCCAGTATGATTTTTACTATGTGAAGAACCTCTCGTATTGGCTCGACATAATCATTGTCCTGCGAACGGTGAAAGTGGTTCTGTCCGGCTTTGGAGCCAAGTAGCCTATTTTCGGCAAGACTTGAAAAGTTCTCTATGCGCCAGTCCGTCTTATGTCGGCACGTCTGATAAGCGAACGTGTCGCTTTTCCCATTATGTCGATCAATAGCCAGGCTCGCTCATCGGGAGCCAATTTTTCGATCTTTCCTAAGAAGTTAGCGAAGGGGCCATCGCAAATTTCGACTTCGTCACCTTCTGCCATCTGAGCGAAGTTCTGGATGCAACCTTCTGAATCGCAGGAGTTCAATAGCGAATCCATGATTTCGTAAGGGACTGGTGCCGGTTGAAGGCCGAAGCTGATCAATCTCGAAATTCCATAGGTTGAATTGATTGCCCTTGAAGAAGTGGAGCGGGCATCGACCCCAACGAAGATGTAGCCTGGGAAGTAAGGGGACTTGATGGATTTCAGTTGGCCTTTGCGCCGCTTAGTCCTTCGCTCCATGGGAAGAAAAGATCTGAACCCTTGGCGGTTCAAGTTGCGTTCCGCAAGTGGCCCGCAATTAGGCTTCAACTGAGCTACGAACCACTGAGAAGAAGGCTTCTTTGCCATTTTTTTGTCTATCGCTTCAAGATTACTGGAAAGGGATAACTTATTCGAATTTCATCGAATTCCGGGTTGCGTGCCCGATTGACTCAGGACGCGATGTTCGCCACGGGCGCTATCGTAAACTGGTTGCGTTCCGTTGGCGGCATGCTACTGCTCAAAATTGAACGATGCAATTGCATCGTCAAATTGTAGTTCTGCGCTCTCCCCGATCTGGTGTGCGCCAGCATCGGTGCGGTAGCCTGCCTTCCTATACATGACCCGCCGCCGTAGCCATTTTCAGGAAGATACTCGCTTTCGTGTGCTTCGCTTGCTCGAAGAAAACCCTGATATGTCGCAGCGCGAATTGGCTGCAGCACTCGGGGTCAGTACGGGCGGCGTACATTATCTGCTTAGCGCCTTGGTCAAACGCGGGTTGATCAAGATGGGTAATTTCAGTGCGAGCACCGACAAGCGCCGCTACGCGTATATTTTAACCCCTAGGGGCTTGGTCGAAAAAGCTGCTATCACTGGGCGATTCCTTGCCCGCAAACGCGAAGAGTATGAAGTTTTGAGGCGCGAAATCTCACAGCTTGAAGCCGAGCTTAGTGGTGGCGCGGCAAGCGAGGTTCAAGATCTCGAGGGGGAGGGCTTGAGAGTGCTGTCACCCAGCCTTTTGAAACGCAAGGAGGTTGAAAAGCCCTGGGGGCGAAGGAATATACCTTCACGCTTTGCCACGAATTCCGATGATCCAATTGGAGAAATCTGGTTTGAGCATGAAGGTGAGCCGCTCGAGCTACTCATCAAGTACTTATTCACCAGCGAGAAACTCTCCATCCAGGTCCACCCTTCCGATGAGTTGGCGGTAGCCAGCGGCTTGCCTTCGGGTAAGGAGGAGTGCTGGCTTGTGCTCGATGCTGAGCCAGACGCCAAGCTTGGTATCGGTACTCGCGAAATTCTATCTGCTGAGGAGCTCCGCGCAGCCGCGCTCGACGGTTCCCTTGAAGACCTAGTCGACTGGAAACCTGTGTCTCGCGGCGACTTCTATTATATTCCTGCTGGAACCGTTCATGCCATCGGCGCCGGGGTTACCTTAGTCGAAGTGCAGCAGAACGCAGACATCACCTACCGCCTGTATGATTATGGTCGGCCTCGCGAGCTCCACCTGGAGAAGGGCATCGAAGCAGCCGCAGCCGCGCCCTATCCTGTCAGGCTAGGGAGAAAAGTTGATCTCAATAGTGCGCAACAATTGGTCGCTGGCCCCAAATTCGACTTGTGGCTGGGTAATGGCTGGCCTTCGCAGGGACTCAACGGAGGAATGGCGCATGTGATCCCGCTTACCGGAGCTGTCACTGTCGATGACGTGACCGCCGAGGCTGGCGAATGCCTGCTTTGTTCGCCTGACAGGGAGCTTCACGTCGCGCGCGATACTCAGCTGCTGATTGCGCAAGCCAGCTGCGCAGATCGAGATTTACATGACTGACAAGATCACTCCACTCATTCTATCGGGCGGTTCCGGAACCCGTCTTTGGCCCCTTTCGTCGCCCGAGCGCCCTAAGCAATTTCTGCGTCTCCATGGCGATGAAACCATGATTTCCCAGACGCTGCGCCGGGCCGAGAACCGCGATCTGTTCGCTCCCCCTATTATCGTCGGCGCGGCACGGCATGAGCCTCTCCTTTTGGAGGCATTGGCGCAAGTGGATTCCAGGGACGGTGTTGTCATTCTTGAGCCCTGCGCTCGAAACACAGCCCCTGCCATTGGCCTGGGTGCGCACGAAGCAGGAGGTGACGCGCTTGTCCTCGTTATGCCCAGCGATCATGTCATTCGTGACGTCCAGGCCTTTCATGCTGCTGTCAAGCGCGCAGTGCCGGCGGCGCAGCAGGGGCAATTGGTGGCCTTCGGGATTGAGCCCACCGGGCCCGAGACGGGCTATGGTTATATTCGGGCAGGCGACGCCGTTGTCGGCATGACGGGGGTATCCCTGTCCCGGGGCTTTACCGAGAAGCCCGACCTGACGCGCGCGCAGGACATGCTCTCCTCTGGTGACTATTTCTGGAACGCAGGCATCTTCCTCTTTCGCGCTGATGCGTTTCTTGCTGAACTCGAACGACTGCAGCCCGACATTTTTGTCGCTGTCAAATCGGCTATGGCGGGCGCGTCAAGGCAAGGCACCGCCATCAAGCCCGGTGAGCGCCAATTCGCTTCATCTCCGTCAAACTCCATTGACTACGCTGTCATGGAACAGGCGCCAGATGTCGTGGTCGTTCCTGTATCTTGTGGCTGGTCCGATATTGGCAGCTGGGACGTCCTGGCAGACATTTCGGAAGCTGATCAAGATGGCAATGTGTTTGTCGGCGATCTCAACGCGCTCGATTGTAGAGACACTTTTGTCAACGTCAGAGGTGTGCGGATCAACGCGGTAGGCGTGAGCAACCTGATCATTGTTGCCTCGGGAAGTGAAGTTCTCATCATGCCGCGCGGCCAGTCGCAACGGGTGAAAGATCTGCTGTGATAATCAAACATTTGAGAGTTCGCGTTATCGGGGGCGGGAAAATAGCGCGCTGGGATTTCGACACACCGTTCTGCACCATTCCACATTAAATGCGATGGCAAAGTCACAAAACTAGTGGACTGTCCAGCGTTGCAGTAGGTCTGCGGTGCAGGTGCCGCCCCGTGAGGAAAAGCTCGCCTCGCTTCGCCTTGCGCACTAGGACTTTAAGTATTTTGCCCCGCGCGTAAGGCGTATCAACCGCTGCGCCGGGCAGAAAGCGTAGCGTTTCGCGCAGGAGATCTCGCACTTTGCTGGAGGACACTATATGCCCGCAAGCCCCATTCATCACGTCATTCCCTCGATTGCTGAGGAGGCGTCGGGCCCATCCTATTCGGTGCCCGCGCTGGCCATGGCCAGCGAACGACTAGGTCGTGAGGTAGTCATCCATACGTCGCGCTCAAGAAAGCTACCGAACCCGAGGGTCAAGATTCAAATTTTTCCGCATTGGATGGAAAGGACCCCTATTTTGGGAGCAATACACTATGCGCCCGGTCTGCACCGAAAAATGCAAGAGTTGCCGGTTGGGTCGATAGTGCATGGACACGGGCTTTGGCTAATCCCTAATGTCATCAGCGCTGCAGCTGGATCTCGGGATGGGATCAAGGTGGTCCACGCGCCTAGAGGGATGCTTGGGTCGGGTGCGCTGACTTTCTCGTCCGGACGCAAGAAGCTGTTTTGGCACGTGTTGCAAAAACACGCAGTGCGGCATGTCGATTGCTGGCACGCTACATCAGAAAAGGAGATCGCCGACATACGTGATTTCGGTCTAAAACAGCCGATCGCCCTTGTGCCCAATGGGATTGATATTCCGCAGCTACCTTCTGATGCGGCACGGAGAAAGACGGTGCTGTTTCTTGGGCGAATCCACCCTAAGAAGGGGATTGATACGCTGCTTAAGGTTTGGCGCAATTTGGAGAAGAAATTTCCCGATTGGCAGCTGGAAATCGCAGGGCCCGAGGGCAACGAATTTGGCGCGGAATATAGCCAGTATATCACCGCCAACGGAATCGAGCGGGCGCGTCTGATCGGGCCGATCTATGGTGAGGATAAGGGCAAGGCCTATGCCGCAGCCTCGCTGTTCGTGCTGCCCACGCTGGACGAGAATTTCGGTCTGACGGTCGCCGAGGCGCTCGCGTATCAAACACCAGCTATCGTCTCGCACGGGGCGCCATGGGGAGGCCTTGCGTCAGAGGATTGCGGCTGGTGGCACCCCATTGGCCAAGAGCCGCTGCGCAATGCCTTGGCCCAAGCCATGTCCTCATCGCCCGATCGTTTGCGGGAGATGGGGCAAAGGGGCCGCGCATGGGTCGCGCGCGATTTCGGCTGGCCGTCGCTCGCGGGGAAGATGGAGCAGGTCTATGAATGGCTCGCAGACAAGGGCGACAAGCCGGACTTCGTGATCGCCGATTAAAAGCCGAAACGGTAAATCCCGGCTTTGACCTTCGAACGCACCTTGCCGAGCAGCGAACCATATTGCCGCCCGTGGCCCGACGTGCCGCCCATCACCGGGAAGAACGGCCCGCGCGTCGTCGCCAAAGCCGCGTCCTTCGGGTCTCGCAGGATCACCGAGAGCAGCGCCTGTTCGATGCGCCCGCCATTGGCTTCGAGAAGGGCGAGCGTTTCCGCGAGCAAGCGCCGCATCGTCCCCGCGCGCAGGGTAAACACCCGCGTTTCGCAATAGGGCATCTCGTCATAGCCCGCCGCTTCCTTGCCCCAAACATTGGGGCTGACGAGCAGAAATTCGGTGTGCTCCGCCTGAAACGTCTTGAACGCGCCGATATTCTCCAGCTTGCACCGCGCGTGCATCTTGAGAACCAGCGTATCATCTGGAAGCGTCTTCAGTCCGGCGAGGAGGTTGAGGCATTCGCCCATTGAGGGATCGGTCGAGCGTGCGGATAGGTCGTGGACCAGTTCCACACCCTCGGGCACCTGTGGCGGTGTTACCCCGTTGTCGCACACCATAATGCGGCAATGCGGCAAATGCTCGCGCAGATAGGCAAGATTGTGCAGCAGATCGGCCTGCCGCTCCGGCGCAGCGTCCTCAGTAGGGAATGTGCACGAAGGCAGCATCACCACGGGAGCGGTCGAGGCGTCAGGCTTCGCCATGGCGCGCTTACGCGTCGAACGAGCTGCGTGGAACGATGATGAGCGCGGGGCCGGTCGTAGTGATGCGGCCATCGCGGTAGTTCTTGTGCGCAAGCAACCCGGCGAGCGACCCGAAATCGTTGCTCATACCGTCATGCCCTTCGATGAAGACAATCGGCGCCTGACGCAGCCAGTCGGCGGATTCGCCATCCTCGCCAAAGATCACCGATTCCGCGCCTTCGATGTCCATCTTGAGGATGAACAGGTCTTCCTCGCGTCCATCGAGCAACGTGGTCATGGTGATCGCATCGACACCTTCGCCGCCGCCTGATCCCTCGCCCACGCGCCGTGCCGAGGCATCGACCGAATCTTCGAGGAAGACGGTGGTGTCCTCTTTCCAGATCGCCGCCTTGCGGAACGTGACGCCCGAAAGCCCCTTGGTGTTGTCGCGCGCGATGGCGAGGCTGTCATCAGCCGGTTCGATCGCGATCACGTCCGCTTCGGGGAAGAAGTGTTTGAACTGGCGCGTGGCAAGCCCGACATTCGCGCCCGCATCGACGATCAGCGGTCGACGGCCAGCGGCGCGGATGGCGTCGTATTTCCCCTGAGCCAGATCGCGGATGCCGTGCGCGTCCAGATCATAATCCTGATTGACGAAAATCTCGCGGAAAGTCGCCAGATCGGAAGTTTTGGGGCGCAGCGAAATCTCGCCATATCCAGGGATATTGGTTGTGCGCGCCTCGCCCGACATCATGCGAAACTTCACCTGATGCTCGGCCGCGATCAGCAGGCCGCGCAGGCCGAAACGCTGCACATATTCGCCAGCGCGGATCAGATTGGTTGCAAGAGCTTTCATTGCTGTTCCCATCGGGATTGAGTTGTTAAGTTCAGTTGACGTGTTCGACGCCCATTTTGACCGCTTCGGGGTCACGATCTTTAATCGCCGTGGCCGGATTGCCAACGTAAACCTTCCAAGGATCGGTGTTCTTTGATGCCACCGCGCGCGCGCCAAGGACAGTGCCGTCTGCCAGTGTCACGCCGGGGCATACGAATGCGTGCGCCGCGACCCAGCAATACTGGCCGATCACGATGGGCGCCTTGGTCAAGGGGAAGCCTCTAACCGAGACGTCATGGCTGGCCGCGCACAGTTCGGCGTCTTGCGAGACGATGGTCCACGAGCCGAGCGAGATCGGCGCGACATTGTAGACGTTCACGCGGTCGGCGATCATCGAGTGATCGGCCAGGGTGAGATTGGGCGGGTACCACACCTTGGACGTCCCGCGCACATCGCAGGGGCTGCCTACCTTGGCCCCGAACAGCCGCAACACCGCGCTGCGATACCGCCACATGAACGGCGGGCTCCACCGGCACAGCACGAACCAGCTGATATTCCACACCAGCCGGAACAGCCTGTGCCGCAGGGAGAATGTGGGCGCACCTTCGAGAGGAGTGCGGGACGACATGGCAGTGATGGTCCTGTGCTTGTAAACCGGGTTCGGGCGGCCCCCATAGATCGCGAGCGCGGCCTTACTGGCGAAGCGGCAAAGTGGCAACCGTCAGGCCGAGGCAGCGGCCTTGGGTGCTTTGTCGCCAAAGCCCTCACGCCAGCCGACGATCTTACCCGGTGAACCGGCCACGATGGCTCCGTCCGGCACATCGCGCGACACAACTGCGCCTGCTCCAATCACCGCCCAATCGCCGATGCGAGTGCACTTCGGAAGGATAATCGCGCGCATACCCACCCACGCGTTAGCGCCGATTTCCTTGCCATAGACTATCGGTTTGGATTTGGGATCGAGCCCGTGATCATGGGTGTAGATCACTGCCTCTTCGGAAATCAGGGTGTTTTCACCGATGCTCAGCGGACCGGTAACGTCGAGCGCGACATCGAGGTTGATCTGCGCCTTGTCGGCTATGGTCAGTGTCGCGCAATCATCATCAGCCGAGGTGCCTACTCCGCTCCAGATGAGGCAGTTCGCGCCGATATGCACCTGCTTGGGCTCCATGAAATGCACCGAATGCATGACCTTCGATCCCGGCCCCATGCTGCCCACCGTCATCCGGTGCTTTTGCGTCGCACAGGTGTTGCGAATACGCCGCCAGATCGCCGCCGCGATGCGTGGCGCCATTAGTAAGGGGCCTCCAAGACGCCGTGTGTTCAAGTGTTCACCCCCCTTGCGTGAAAGTGATAGCGCTCCTCCCTTGAATACCGGCGGCGCTTCTTGTGAGGTTTGCGGGTCAACAGGAAAATCGTGGCGAACACCAGGCCTGCCTTGACAGCGGCGCTGACCAAGGCGCCCGAAAACGAGGATTGCAGGGTTGCCACGATAAACGGGACAACCACAATCGGATAAAGCCATAAACCCGCCCGCTTCCGGACGCCTTTTGCCGAAAGCGTGAATATCTCAAGCCCGCGATACAGCGCGCCGACGAACAGGCCCACCAGCAGGCCGAACCAACCAAAGTTGATGAAAGCCTCGCCTGGCCCGGTCGGATTGACTCCGCCAATCGAGCCTTCGATCCCCAGAATTTCGCGTTTCACGTAAGGACCAAGCGTGACCACCGGCTTTTCCGGCCAAAATGCGCGCGGAATCCAGGCGTACGTCCAGAAAGTATAGCTCGCACCCCAGAACCGGTCCCGCTCGTCGGACAGTGCGATGATCAGAATCGGCGAATTCACGTCAAGGAAGTATGTCGACCCGACGACTTGTTCGATAGCTGGCCGGATTTCGAACTCTGTCTCGGCAGAGGGGCCACGCCCCATCCGGAATGTTGTCATCGCGACGAACAGCGCCATTGCAACGACACCGGCAACAACGGCGAGACCAAGCTGTCGAGGGGTAAATCGCCGCCCCATCAGGATTGTCGCCAGCAAGATTGTCATCAAGGTAATTACAAGAGCGAAGCGGCTGCCCTGGGTCAAAACGATATAGAATTCCAACAAAAGGAGTGCAGCCAATGGCAGGGCCAATTTGCCCGAAACCTGTTGCTTTAGAAGGAGCACCAGCAAAGCAAGTGTTGGAATGACAAGGATTGTCTTGATGGCAGAATCAGACGCCCCGAATTCGTCCTGCCCCTCAATTCGCTGGATCTTTGTCGAATTCAGGCCGTCGATGGCCTCAATGCTGAAAGCCGTATCCAGCCCGCCAAGTCCGCGTGCTGACAACAAGTATTCGATAACGATGGCAGCAATACCAAATGCCGCTATTACAAGCCCTTTCACATAGCGAATCTCCAAAACCGCTTGGCGCCGTTCTTCGATTGAAGAGAGCTGGAGTTTCCTAGGCGACACCAACGCGTAACCCACGCATACAAGCACGACGAAACCCAGTATGTAGAGGTAGCCCTGATATGCGTACCTATCATCGCGAAGATAGTGTTCAAAGAATAGGATTCCGTCGAAGAAATAAAACCAGACTGTTTTGAGAAGAACACCGAAAAAGATCAAATAAGCGGTGATATGAAGTGGTGAGAAATATCGCACTACACCTAGCTTATTGCCGACGAGCAGCGGTATCAGGAAGGTGAAAAAAGCGATCAAAATTAAAAGAGGGTTCATTTTTCTTCTATCCGTCGCTTGAAAACTGCCAAAAATGTCGTGTCCACCTCGAGGGCCCTCCACAGGTGAAAAGACACCGACACATTGATTATGATTGAGACGATCAAAGCGGCGCTGGCAAGAGCAATCTGGTCGAAGAACTCTACGAGGATTAGCAGCGCTATGATGCCGATCGTTAGGGCAAAAGCGCGTGCGGCAAACGCGATATGTTCCCGGTTGCTCTGCGCAGCCAAGGCAACATTCAGTCCAAACGAAAGATTGACGATGTTGCTCGCTGCGAGGAGATAGAAAACAATCCAGGCCGTACCTGCATCCGCAACCTCGTAAAATTCGAACAGGAACGGCATCGCCACCGTGAGTGCAACGAGGAGCACGAGGCCCGGCAATACGCCCCAGACGACCGCATTGGCGCAATCCTGACGAATCTCGGCAATCTGGCCGTTCGCATGGTGTTTGCCCAGCCGCACAATATAGGCCCAATTCGTTATCGTCTGGGGCATTCCGACCAGATTAGCGAGCCGCTTGATAATCTGGTACACACCAAGCTCCTCTTCGCGCAGGAAAAATCCGCCGATAAAAACATCGAACTGGGTTGCGCCCATGCCGACAATCGCGCTGCCCCAAAAGCCGCTCTGGCCGCCGTGGCTGGCGCCGTCGGCCTCTCGCCAAAGCGCCGTTTTTCCTCTCAGTCCAACGGCAATCGCCACTGCGGCGACTACAGCTCCGATGATCGCAAAGGCGAACAACACGGTTGCCGGGGTCAGGGCGTCGAACAGATAATCGACCGCCACCACCAGCAATATGATCGACTGTGGCCCGGCGTCGCGCACGATCATTGAGGCGGTCTGCCATTCATTGAGGCGAAGCGGTGTGGCGCTGTGCGACAGAGCAATCAGCGCACCCGCGGCTGCACACACGCAGAGGATGTCTGCGAGGCCGACATTGGCAAACGCCGATGCGTCGCCAAAGCCGAACGCGAGAGCGGAGAAGACCGTTGCGCATCCCGCCAGCATCAAAGCCGGAAAGCCGAACGCGATGCGCAAAGCTTCGTGAGGGGAGACGCCCCGCGCGGGATCCCCTTGGCGCGCGGAGCCTTCGCGCATCAGGTAATTCACGCTGCCCAGACCCGCAAAGGCCGACAATAGCTGCGCGGCGGACCACAGGAACACAAATGCGCCAAATTCGGCGGGCTCCATCAGCGCGGCGACGATCAGCAGCGAGGCGAAATTCAGGCCGACGATCCCGCCGCGCGTCGCAAACAGCCCTATGATCCGGCGGTGCATCTCACCACTGCCAATGATCGACCGCAACGCCGAGCGCCTTCAGATCGTCCGCAACATGGCTAAGCCGTTTGCGAAGTTCATTTCGCGTGGCTCCACTTAAATTGATTTTCGCCACACTGGCCGGCTTGGTAAAGGGCTTTCGCAAAACATCTCGCAAAAAGTCAGGCATCATTTTTCTGACAATCTGACGGTAAAATGTGGTTGATGTGAAATCACCAAGCGAACCCAGGCGCATCGTGCGCAGGCTCTCGCGCGAGTTGGAAAATTCGTTGCGCTCAGGCAGCCGCTCGATGTCCAGACCAATGAATTGCGCGATCTCGCATACGGTCTCACGTCGCTTGGACACAAAATCATCGAACCGCACGATCTTGACGTTGTCGCGCCCGAAGGCGGCGATCCAGGGTGCGATCTGACGGCCGTAATCGCTCCAGCTAACATAACGGCTTTCGGATAAAGCTGCGTTTTCGGCGTTCGCCTGAGTGATGCGTTGGGCGGCGATATCATGCGCCAGATGGCTCTCGATTCGCGCAATCGGCTCGCGAACGAGATAAATGATCTTCACATCCGGCCCCAACGCCTCGCGCGCGAGATCGGCGACGGACTCGAACTCGGGTGCCATGGCGTAACGGGTCGAAGCCTCGCCCCGCAATTGCTCGGGACGGGCGGTGCCGAAATGCCCCTCCCACATGGCGACAGCCTCCTGCGCGCCCGAGCAGCGGTGAAGAATGTCGGGTTCCTTGTCGCTCGGCATATTGACGTCGGGATGAACAGCCAGATCATCATAAAGCGTCGTCGTCCCCGCCTTCATCGCTCCGATGATGAGGAAATCAGGTCGCACTCTCTTTTGCCCTTTTTCTTTCGAATCATAAAATGGCGGCTACCCGAAAGAGTCAATCAGCGGCCCTACGCGCCTTACAAAGTCTGTAAGGCATCGCAACCCTGTTCGGGCGGCAGTTCGCTGTCGCTGTCGAGCATCGATCCATTATGATACTCTCGAGAATGAGGCATGTCGCTCAATTGAATGGTTTTTGACGGCTCTCGATTGAGATGACTAGAGTGTGGCGCAACGGCCATTCCAGCCAGAGCGGTCGTTTGACTCTGGTCAGGGGAAGCCATGCGCGGTTCTGCTCAAGCTCTGAAAGTCCTTAAATGATTGCCCGAATTGTCAAAAGTTTTCGCACCAATTCAATTGGCGCCCTTATCTCCAAGATTCCAAGCCGAGTCTTGATGATTGGCCACAAGCTTTGGTTAAGGTCGACCGGATCTAAATCTGTGAAAACCCGATATGGTGTAATCATGGCAGCCAACTGGGGTGATGCTACCTTTGAATTCTGCGCCTTAGGCGCCTACGGTCATTATCTTGCAGATCGCCTGAAGCAGAGCACTAAGCCCTACGTTTTTGTCGATGTCGGCGCCAATCAGGGCTTGTATTCTCTGCTTGCTGGCAAGGCGCCCAATTGTCGGCGAGCCATAGCGTTGGAACCCGTAGCATCCACCTTTGCCCTTCTTAAACAAAATATCGATTTGAACGATCTGAAAGCGCAACTTGTACCATTGCAGTACGGCATTTCGGATAAACTTGGTACCTTCCCCATCTACGTGAGGACAGACCATAGCGGTGTTGCATCGCTGAGCAACAAATCCGAAGGCGCCGTCATTGAACAAGCGGAAATAAAAACTGCACAAGAGCTTGAAGAGTATCTACTGCCGAACATACCAATAGTAATGAAGATCGACGTCGAAGGGCATGAACTGGAAGTATTGCGTTCGCTGAGGGAAACAAATTATTTCAACCGTATCGAATGGATTTTCTGTGAAGTTGACGAGCGATGGCTAGACGCGACTGAACTGAAGAGGCTCCTAAGCGAAATGGGCCTGACCGAATTTGAGAAAGTCGGACAGGGTCATCACTATGATTTGATGTCGCGGCGCGCGAATTAGCTGAGACCCGCATTATCGCACCATCAATGGAAGATAGTCGCAACCCCATTCTTCCGGCCCAATCTTCGCAGCAATATCATACATGTTTGTCGCAGGGGCCGACCATAGAAGGGGGTGGGCAATTGCAGCGACTGCCTCTAAGACCTGCCGCGAAATGACGCAGTGCAGCAATCCCATTCTCCCGGTGACCGTCGCAGTTCCGGTCAAAAACGAAGAGGCCAACCTTGCCCGATGCCTAGAGCGGTTGGGGCGGTTTGCCGAAATCGTTGTGATCGACAGCAGCTCGACCGACCGCACCCGCGAAATCGCCGCCGAATACGGCGCGCGCGTCGTCGATTTCCAGTGGGACGGCAAGTATCCCAAGAAGCGCAACTGGTTTCTGATCAATGACCCGCCAAAACACGATTGGGTGCTGTTCCTCGACGCCGACGAATTCCTCAACGATGCGTTTTGCGATGAAGTGTTCGAAGCCATCGCAAAGGACGACAAAGACGCCTACTGGCTCGCTTACAACAACTATTTCCTCGATAAACCGCTGCGGCACGGTATCGCCCAGCGCAAACTGGCGTTGTTCCGTGTGGGCAAGGCGCTTTACGAGCGGATTGACGAGGATGGCTGGAGCCAGCTCGACATGGAGATCCACGAGCACCCCATCGTCGACGGCGAAATCGGCGAGATCACTGTGCCGATCGAACATCGCGATTACAAGGCGCTCGGTCATTTCATCCAGAAGCACCGCGACTATGCGCTCTGGGAAGCGGCGCGTTACGCCAAGCTCAAGGATGACGGCGAGGCTTGGGCCGGCCTGACCTCGCGCCAGCGGTTCAAATATTGCCACATCACCAAATGGTGGTTCGCGTGGTTCTATTTCGCGCTGACCTATTTCGTGAAGCTCGGCATCCTCGATGGATCGGCAGGCTTTCATTATGCCAGCTACAAGTCATGGTATTTCCAGACGATCCGGCTGATGATCCGCGAACAAGCAGCCTCGCCTGACAGAAAAAAACAAACAGGAGCGTTCCTTGGCTCGAATTTATGAAACCCGGAAACGGATATTGGTAACTGGCGGGGCGGGTTTTCTCGGCTCGCATCTGATCGACCGGCTGATCGCGCAAGGCCACGAGGTGCTGTGCGTCGACAACTTGTTTACCGGCACCAAGCGCAATATCGATCACCTGCACGACGAGCCGCGCTTCGAGTTCATGCGTCATGACGTGACGCTGCCGCTCTATGTCGAAGTCGACGAGATCTACAACCTCGCCTGCCCGGCCTCGCCGATCCACTATCAGCACGACCCAGTGGCAACGACCAAAACCAGCGTTCATGGCGCGATCAACATGCTTGGTCTTGCTAAGCGCCTGAAGTGCAAGATCTTCCAGGCCTCGACTAGCGAGGTCTATGGCGACCCGCATGTTCACCCGCAGACCGAGGATTACTGGGGCAACGTCAACCCGATTGGCGAGCGGTCCTGCTATGACGAGGGCAAGCGTTGCGCGGAGACGCTGTTCTTCGATTACCACCGCCAGCATGGTCTCGAGATCAAGGTGGCGCGCATTTTCAACACTTATGGCCCGCGCATGCACCATGCCGATGGCCGCGTGGTGTCGAACTTCATCTTTCAGGCGCTGCAGGATGAGGACATCACGATTTACGGCGACGGCTCGCAAACCCGCTCGTTCTGCTATTGCGACGATCTGGTCGAAGGCTTTCTGCGTCTGATGGACACCGGCGCGGATGTGACCGGACCAATCAACCTCGGCAATCCGGGCGAATTCACTATCAAGGAACTGGCCGAAAAGGTCATCGACATGACCGGATCGAAGTCGAAGCTTACCTTCCTCGATCTTCCCTCGGACGACCCGAAACAGCGCAAGCCGAATATCAGCAAGGCGCAGGAAACGCTCGATTGGGAGCCGAAAGTCCAACTTGAAGAAGGGCTCGCCAAGACGATTGCCTATTTCGAAAAGCGTTTGCCGGAAATCACTGGCCGCTGATCGAGCGGTACAAGAACAGGAATTGAATCCATGAAGATCGCGATGGTTGGTTCGGGCTATGTTGGCTTGGTGTCTGGAGCGTGTTTTGCGGATTTCGGGCACGAGGTTGTGTGCATCGACAAGGATCAGTCGAAGATTGATCGCCTGCACGAGAACATTATGCCGATCTACGAGCCGGGGCTTGATGCTCTGGTCGAGAGCAATGTGAAGGCTGGACGGCTGAGCTTTACCACCGACCTTGCCGAAGGGATCAAGAGCGCCGATGCGATCTTTATCGCGGTCGGCACGCCGAGTCGGCGCGGTGATGGCCATGCGGACCTCTCCTTCGTCTATGCCGTGGCCAGAGAAGTGGGCGAGAGCCTGTCGGGCGATGCCGTGGTGGTGACCAAGTCCACCGTGCCGGTGGGCACAGGTGACGAGGTTGAACGGATCATCCAAGGCACCGGCACCCCTCACAAGGTCTCGGTCGTCTCCAACCCCGAGTTCCTGCGCGAAGGCGCAGCCATCGGCGACTTCAAGCGCCCGGACCGCATTGTCATCGGCGCCGAGGACGAGTTCGGCGGGAGCGTGATGCGCGAGGTCTATCGCCCGCTCTACTTGAATGAGTCTCCGATCCTGTTCACCTCGCGCCGGACCAGCGAGCTGATCAAGTACGCCGCCAACGCCTTTCTTGCGACCAAGATCACCTTCATCAACGAGATGGCCGATTTGTGCGAGAAGGTGGGTGCGGATGTGCAGGACGTCTCCCGCGGCATCGGCATGGATGGCCGAATCGGTTCCAAGTTCCTCCATGCAGGGCCAGGTTATGGCGGATCGTGCTTCCCCAAGGACACGCTGGCGCTGCTCAAGACGTCGGAAGACTATGACAGCCCGACCCGCATCGTGGAGGCGGTGGTCAAGACCAACGAAACCCGCAAGCGCGCGATGGGTCGCAAGGTCGTGGACGCGCTGGGCGGGCCTGATGCCGCACGCGGCAAGAAGGCGGCGCTGCTGGGACTGACGTTCAAGCCCAACACCGACGACATGCGCGACTCTCCCGCCATCGCCATCGCGCAGACGCTGGCCGATGCGGGCGTGTCCGTGGCCGCCTACGACCCTGAGGGCATGGAGATCGCCGCGCCGATGATGCCCGAGGTGACCATGTGCAACGATCCTTACGAGGCGATCACCGGAGCCGACGCCACCGTGATTGTTACCGAATGGGACGCGTTCCGCGCACTCGACCTCGACAAGGTCAAAGCCCTCGCCAACGCACCCGTGCTGATCGACTTGCGCAACGTCTACACCCCGCAGGATATGCGCGAAAAAGGGTTGCACTACTCGTCCGTCGGACGGGTGTAAGAGCAACCGCGCCATGAAGATTTCCGTCGTTACCGCTGTCTTTAACCGCGTTGCCACTATCGGCGCGGCGATCGAGAGCGTGCAGGCGCAGACCTATCCGCAGGTCGAGCACGTCGTGCAGGATGGCGGATCGAGTGATGGTACGCTCGATGCTGTGCGGGATATCGCCAATGGCTCGACCAGGCTGATCAGCGAGCGCGATCACGGCATTTACGACGCGATCAATCGCGGGATCGGCAATGCAACCGGCGATGTCATCGGCTTGATGCATTCGGACGATTTTTTCGCTTCGCCGGACGCTCTGGCCAAAGTGGCGGACGCCTTTGCCGACCCTTCGGTGCAGGGCGTCTATGGCGATCTGCAATATGTCGCAGCCGACAATCCGGGCAAGGTCGTGCGCCACTGGCGTTCGGGCGAATATACGCCCGCCAAGCTCAGGCAGGGCTGGATGCCGCCGCACCCGACCCTGTATCTGAGGCGCGAAGTTTTCGACACGCACGGCCTCTACGACACCTCGTTCAGCATTGCCGCCGATTACGATGCGATGCTGCGCTACCTCGCCATCGGCAAGATCAAGCTCGCCTATGTCCCGCATGTGCTGGTCAAGATGCGTATGGGGGGTGAAAGCAACCGTTCGCTCGAGCGGATTCTGAAAAAGAGCCGCGAAGACTATCGCGCCATTCGCAAGAACAAGGTCGGCGGCATCGGCACGCTCGCCGCCAAGAACTTCAGCAAGATCAACCAATTCTTTGTAAAGGACGAAGCAGCCCAATGACGAAGCGTGCTCTTATCACGGGTGTCACCGGACAAGACGGCTCCTACCTTGCCGAATTCCTGCTCGAAAAGGGATATGAGGTCCACGGGATCAAGCGCCGCGCGTCGAGCTTCAACACGCAGCGGATCGACCACATCTATCAGGACCCGCACGCACCCGATCCCAAGCTGACGCTGCATTATGGCGACCTTACCGACACTTCGAACCTGACGCGCATCATCAACGATGTGCAGCCGGACGAGGTGTATAATCTTGCCGCGCAGAGCCACGTTGCGGTCAGTTTCGAATCGCCCGAATACACCGCCGATGTTGACGCCTTGGGCACTTTGCGCCTGCTCGAAGCAATCCGGTTCCTCGGACTGGAAAAGAAAACCCGTTTCTATCAGGCTTCGACCTCGGAATTGTACGGTCTGGTGCAGGAAACCCCCCAAACCGAGACCACGCCGTTCCATCCGCGCTCCCCCTATGCGGTGGCGAAGCTGTACTCCTACTGGATCACGGTGAATTACCGCGAGGCCTATGGCCTGTATGCCTGCAACGGTATTCTGTTCAATCACGAAAGCCCCCGGCGCGGTGAGACCTTTGTCACGCGCAAAATCACGCGCGGCCTCGCCAATATCGCGCAGGGGCTCGAAAAATGCCTGTACATGGGCAACATCGATGCGCTTCGCGATTGGGGTCATGCCAAAGATTACGTGCGGATGCAGTGGCTGATGCTGCAACAGGATGCGCCCGACGATTTCGTGATCGCCACTGGCGTGCAATATTCGGTGCGCGAGTTCATCACCTGGTCGGCCGGAGAACTTGGTATCACACTCGAATTCAGCGGTGAGGGTGTGGACGAGGTCGCGACGATTGCTACGATCGAGGGCCACAAGGCCCCGGCGCTAAAGGTCGGCGATGTGATCGTTCGGATCGATCCGCGTTATTTCCGTCCTGCCGAAGTGGAAACGCTGCTTGGCGATCCGACCAAGGCTAAAGAGAAACTCGGCTGGGAGCCCGAAACCACGGCCCGCGAAATGTGCGCGGCGATGGTGGCGGCAGATCTCAAGGAGGCGCAGCGCCATGCTTTCCTCAAGGAAAATGGTTTCGAGCTACCAGTTAGCATCGAGAACTAAAGGCGACTCGCGATGAAGATCTATCTTGCAGGCCACCGCGGTATGGTGGGCGGCGCAATTCTACGCCAGCTGCAAGCGCGTAAGGCCGCTGGCGAAGGAATTGAGCTAATAACCCGATCCCACGCCGAGCTCGACCTCACTGAGCAGTTTGCTGTGCGCGAATTTCTGCAAACTGAGCGCCCAGATGCGGTGATCCTAGCTGCGGCAAAAGTCGGCGGTATTCACGCAAACAATACCTATCCGGCGGACTTCATTTACGACAACCTCATGATGGAGGCCAATGTCATCCATCAGGCTTTCAAGGCAGGTGTCAGGCGCCTACTGTTCCTCGGCTCTTCTTGCATCTATCCCAAGGAAGCTCCGCAGCCAATGGCGGAAGATGCGCTGCTGACCGGAGTGCTCGAATCCACCAATGAGCCCTATGCCATTGCCAAGATCGCAGGGATCAAGTTGTGCGAGAGTTACAACCGCCAGTACGGCACCGACTATCGCTCGGTCATGCCGACAAATCTCTATGGGCCGGGCGACAATTTCCATCCCGAGAACAGTCACGTTCTTCCCGCCCTGGTCCGACGTTTCCATGAGGCCGCGCAGGAAGGCCGAAAGGAAGTCGTGATATGGGGTACCGGAACCCCGCGTCGCGAGTTCCTTCATGTCGATGACATGGCGGCCGCATCGATATTCGTGCTTGATCTGCCGCGCGAACAGTACGAGTTGAATACGCAGCCGATGCTGAGCCATATCAATGTCGGCTGTGGCGAAGACATCTCCATCTTTGAGTTAGCGCAGTTGATCGCTAAGGTTACGGATTTTAAAGGCAAGATCGCCACCGATCCATCAAAGCCGGACGGCACGATGCGCAAGCTGATGGATGTAAGTCGCCTTGCTGGGATGGGGTGGAGGGCGAACATCAGCCTCGAAAAGGGCATAGCCCAAACATTCCAATGGTACCGTGAGAACTTATCTTCATTTCGGTCTTTATAGACTGGCTCCTGGTTTAAGACACTACGTTCTTGTAGGTAGATGCGCCTCGCTTGGCGCTCGATTGAGGTAATGATTTAAGATGCTAGTCGAAAAAACTTGCCTCGGAGGCGTGCTGCTCATGGAGTCGCGCCGTTTTGGCGATCATCGTGGCTTTTTCGCTGAGACCTACAACGCGCGAGATCTGGTTGAGCACGGTATCAAAGAGCATTTCGTCCAAGACAATCATTCGCTCTCTGTACAAATCTACACCGTTCGTGGATTACATTTCCAGGCACCGCCAAAGGCGCAGGCCAAATTAGTGCGCTGTGGTCGGGGGGCGCTGTTCGATGTCGCAGTCGATATCCGCAAAGGTTCCCCCACCTATGGTCAATGGTTCGGGGCTGAGCTCAGCTTCGCGAACGGGCGGCAATTGTTCATTCCCGTCGGCTTTGCGCATGGCTTTGTTACCCGCGCTCCTGACACCGAAATCGTCTATAAATGCTCAGAGTACTACGCGCCCGAGGCCGAAGGCGCGTTGCGTTTTGATGATCCCAATATTGGTATAGACTGGGGGCTTGAAGGCGATGTGATCCTGTCCGAGAAAGACGATCTCGCGGGCTCGTTCGCCGATTTCGATAGTCCCTTCACCTACGAGAGATCTTTATGAAGATCTTAGTCACAGGCGGTGCCGGCTTCATTGGTTCCGCAGTTATCCGGCTCGCGATCGCGCGCGGTCACGGTGTCGTCAATCTAGACGCGCTGACCTATGCCGCCTGCCTCGAAAACCTCGCTACAGTTGCAGATAGTCCGGGCTACGTTTTCGAGCATGCCGATATCCGCGATCGCACTGCGCTCGACCGCATCTTCTCAGAGCACAAGCCGGACGTAGCAATGCACCTTGCCGCTGAAAGCCATGTCGATCGGTCGATTGATGGTCCGGGCACCTTCATGGAAACCAATATCCTCGGCACCTTCAACATGCTTGAGGCGGCCCGGAAATACTGGGTTGAGAACGGCAGGCCCGATGACTTCCGCTTCCACCACATCAGCACGGATGAGGTTTACGGGTCACTGCCGCCCGATCCGGAGGTGCAATTTACCGAAGAGACACCTTACGATCCACGGAGCCCTTACTCCGCTTCAAAAGCCAGCTCCGACCACCTTGTGCGCGCTTGGGCCGAAACCTATAGTCTGCCTGTGCTCGTGACCAATTGCTCGAACAATTATGGACCCTACCACTTCCCTGAAAAGCTGATCCCGGTTGTCACGCTCAATGCGCTGCACGGCAGGCCGCTGCCGATCTATGGTGACGGCTCGAACGTGCGCGATTGGCTCTATGTTGAGGATCATGCCGAGGCGCTGTTGCTGGTGGTCGAGCGCGGCGAGGTCGGTCGCACCTACAACATCGGCGGCGAAAACGAGCGCAGCAATCTGCAGCTGGTGCAGACGATCTGCGCCATCCTTGACCGATTGCGTCCGCGCAAAGACGGCTCTTCCTATAGAGATCTGATCACTTTCGTTGCCGATCGGCCGGGTCATGATGTGCGCTATGCGATAGACCCCAGCCGTATACGTGAAGAACTGGACTGGCGCCCCTCGGTTACGGTTGAGGAAGGGCTGGAGAGGACCGTTCAGTGGTACCTCGACAATGAGGACTGGTGGCGCCCATTGCTGAACCGGCAAGGGGTTGGCCAGCGGCTGGGTACGGCCAAGTAGGCGGGGTATGACTATACTGGTCTTCGGCAAGACGGGGCAGGTGGCGCGCGAATTGCAGGCGCTCACTCCTGCTATGGCATTGGGCCGTGAAGAAGTAGACTTAACCGTGCCGGGGGACTGCGCCGCCGCGATCAAGCGACACGCGGCCACGGCGGTTATCAACGCCGCCGCCTATACTGCGGTCGACCGTGCTGAAGTCGAGGAAGAACTAGCCACACAGATCAACGGTGTCGCTCCAGCTGAAATGGCGAAAGCCTGTGCCATGTACGATATTCCTTTCGTTCACTTGTCGACTGATTACGTGTTCGATGGCAGCGGTGATGCGGCCTGGCGTCCGGATGATGGCGTTGCGCCTATCTCAGCCTACGGGCGCAGCAAGCTGGCAGGGGAGCAGGGCGTGGCGGCTGCCGGAGGACGTTTTGTAATCCTCCGTACCTCGTGGGTGTTCTCGGCGCATGGGCAGAACTTTGTGAAGACAATGTTGCGCTTGGGAGGCGAGCGCAATCAATTGCGTGTGGTTGCGGACCAGATCGGCGGCCCGACTCCAGCTGCAGCAATCGCTCAGGCATGCGTCATTATCGGTGATCGACTGGCGGACGATCAGGCCAAGGCTGGCGCCTATCACTTCGCCGGAGCTCCCGACACATCATGGGCCGATTTCGCGCGCGAGATATTTGCCAAAACGAGGCTCGACTGCGACGTAGCGAATATCTGTACAGCGGATTACGTAACGCCTGCCCGCCGTCCAGCAAATTCGCGGCTCGATTGTAGCGCCACCGAATCCACGTTCGGCATCGCCAGACCTGATTGGCGAGCCGGGCTGGCGACAGTCCTGCAAGAGCTCAAACAAAAGAAAGAAGAACAGTAATGCAACGCAAAGGCATTATCCTAGCAGGAGGCTCTGGCACTCGGCTTTACCCGGTGACGATCGGTCTTTCGAAGCAACTCGTGCCAATCTATGACAAGCCGATGATCTATTACCCCATCAGCGTGCTGATGTTGGCCGGCATTCGCGAGATTGCTGTGATCACTACGCCCGAGGACCAATCGCAATTCATCCGCACGCTGGGCGATGGCAGTCAGTGGGGCATCAGTCTGACCTATATCGAACAACCAAGCCCCGACGGGCTGGCGCAGGCATACCTGTTGGCAGAAGATTTCCTGGCAGGTACGCCTTCGGCGATGGTGCTGGGCGACAATTTGTTTTTTGGCCACGGATTGCCGGATCTGCTGGTCGAGGCCGCGGCCCGTATCGAAGGCGGCACGGTATTCGGCTATCGCGTGGCCGATCCGGAGCGCTATGGCGTGGTTGACTTTCACGAAGACGGTGCGGTCCGTTCGATTGTCGAGAAGCCGGAAGTGCCCGTATCAAACTATGCGGTGACCGGACTCTATTTCCTTGACGGCTCAGCTCCGCAGCGAGCGGCGCAGGTCAAGCCATCGGAGCGCGGGGAGCTTGAGATCACCACACTGCTTGAAAGCTACCTCGCCGATGACGCGCTTCAGGTCAGCCTAATGGGCCGTGGCTTCGCCTGGCTCGATACTGGCACGCATGCAAGCCTGCTCGATGCTGGCAATTTCGTGCGTACGCTGGAGGAACGGCAGGGCCTGCAAACTGGTAGCCCGGATGAGATTGCCTATGGCCAGGGTTGGATATCCAGTGACCAATTGACTGAGCGGGCGAGATTGTTCGGCAAGAACACCTATGGCCGTTACCTAGAGCAATTGGTTGGATAGCATTAAGCGACTCTACTGCGCTCTCAAGCCCAGACGTTGGGCTCGGCCTTTTCAAGATAGCGCGCGAGCACATTCACGGATTTCCAGTCCCTACACGCATGATGGCGGCTTTATCAAACCCCGTTACAACAGATCTTGTGCAGCGCCTACTCGCATTGAGTGGCCGCTGAACGACGCGACCTGATCTTCGCGCAGACCGCAGCGCTGAGCCGCTTATTTGATGGACCGCCGTCCGTTGTTGCCTCAAGGCCGAGATCGATCACATTGCCCTGGTAGATCGGGCAGAACAGCCATTCAATTGCGGGGCAGCGGCACTCGAGCCAATCCCGAAGCAGATCGACCAGGCGTGGTACGAGCATGTCGAGCAGGGCGGTGGAGAAGATGATTGGGAACGCCCTATTGACTACGACGAAGAGGCGGCAGAAGAAGCCGCCGATGGTGGTCGCTCGCGCCACGTCTCGCGACCCACAGATCCAGACAGCGACTTACGCTGAAATCTCCGAGCTCAGATTAAGCCGTCTGGAATTACTTAGCGAAGCGCATCGAGGCAGTGATGGCTTCGAATCAGATGAGTCAGCCGAGTGTCATGATGCTAAGATCTGCAGACTTGAGCGGCGGCGGCGCGAGGTGAAGCACGATTACGACCTACTCCGCAATCGCGGCCACACGAAGGCAATCATCGAGCAATTAGGGAGGATCGTATTACACGCAGCAACCGGGCTAACGCTCAAAAGAGCACTGGCCCAACTTCAAGCGAGGGCAAGGCAAAGGTTGCGGCCAACGCTGGCAAACATCGGCCGGCTGCGTAGCTCGATCCAGAAAGCGTTGCCATATGGCTGTCGATTATTTGTGATCGACCAGACTTAGCGCCACGAGATATCATTCCGACAAATGACGCGGGTTTTAGGGCCTTCGGATTGGCACAAGCCGAAGTGCGGCTCGCGGCAAGCGAACGCGCGTTGTTCAAAATCGAGAGAGACTCTCTCAAGCAGCCTGCCGAGCCGCTAGTCGCTACAAATGCCCGATTACGCGCACTGCTGCGCGTTGGGCCTAACAATGAGGAAGTCTGAAATGAATTCGTTATCGCGACAAGCAATTGCGGCTCCACACCAACGGGCTTGCCTTGCCTTGGCATTGCATGCAGAGGCGCTTCACAAAATTCAAACGTAGAATCCGTCTTGCAAAGGTCGATACGAGTTGATGGCCAAAGGCTCCAGTCACCGATCAGTTTCCAGGCGCCATAAAATTCAATCCTCCAGGGGATGGATTTTCTTAACGCTCTTAGCTCTTGTAGCCGCCTTTTTCGGCGGAGCCTCGAGGTATGATGCGATCCAGATTGTACCGCTCCGCGCTTTGTCGGCCTTGTTTCTGATACCAGCGATCTATTATCTGACACGAGAAGACCTAAAGCGAGAAGCGGTTCTCGTCTCTATTTTTGGCCTGTTCGTGATCCTGGTGGGATTGCAGCTCGTACCGCTCCCTCCCGAGATCTGGCATGATCTGCCGGGACGAAAGGCGATCGAGCAGTTGGACGGGGCATCGGGGAATGCCGAACTTTGGCGTCCTCTATCCATGGCCCCTTTGCGCACATGGAATGCCTTTGGCAGCTTAGTTCTGCCGGCAGCGGGGCTCCTGCTTGCAATTGCTCTTCGAGCGAGCACCCGCATCCTGCTCCAAATTATCGCTGGACTGGGAGTTCTGAATGCAGCGCTGGGATTGCTTCAGGTAATCTCGGGGCGATCCAGTCCCCTCTATTTTTACGATCTTACCAATTGGGGTTCTGCGGTGGGAATTTTTGCGAATGAGAATCATTCTGCAGTGTTCGCCGCCTGCACCCTGTTGATCGTGGCGAGGCTCGGCTTGGACGCGCGACGAAAGCATATCGCTCACTGGTTGAGCATACTTTACCCTGCGGCGTTCTTTTTTATACTCCTGATAGCCCTGATCAACGGATCGCGGGCAGGGTTTGTCGCCTGCTTGGGAGCAGGACTCATATCTGCTCTAATGTTAGGCATGTCATCAAGGCGGCGAGACAGAAAATCGGGATTGGGTCCACTCCAGCGTTGGAGCGAAAATCGTAGTTACCTATTGTGGCTTCTTCCGCTTGCCGTCCTGTTGCTCACGGTTATAGTCTTTGTTGCTTTGGAGCGTGCGCCAGCCTTCAACGATATCTTGGCGCGAGATAGTTTTGCCGATTTGCGTTGGTCAATCTTGCCGATCATTGCTGAAATGCTTTCGACGCACTGGTTGGTAGGTTCAGGGTTTGGCTCGTTCGAACAGGTGTACCAAATTTATGAACCCGCGAACCTTTTGATGCCGCGGTACGTGAACCAGGCGCATAACGATTGGGTGCAACTGGTAATTGAAGGGGGCGTGCTTGCCGGCATCTTGTTGGTCGGACTCGGTGTGTGGATAATGAAAGCTGTTGCGGAATTATTCTACAGCCGGTCGGCGTATGTATCAGGCCTTTTTTGGATAAGCATTTTCAGCGTCATTGGCACTGCTTCTTTGGTCGACTACCCTATGAGGGCGCCAATTTTTCAGATCGTCATGATTTGGCTTCTATTGGCACTCTCGCGTGATCGTCGTGACGCGGAAGACACATAGTTTGACGTGATGATGTGTCTGAAGGACAAAGTGACTTTTTTGCCATCGGAAATGCGCTAAGGCGCTCAACATGAAGAGAAAACGGAAATTGAGTTTAAGTAGAACGGGTTTGGTTGGTTTGGCGGTGGCTCTTGTCTTGCCAGGCTGTGCGACTGATCGCACTTATGGCGAAGCACCGGGGATCGAGATAGCAGAGCTTGAAGAATTGCCCGCTCCTCGTTTCGACAACCTGTATGTTATAGGCCAGCAGGATGCTTTGGAAATTGAAGTGGTCGGAGCTGAGCGGCTCTCCGGTACTTATCTGACTGATGGTCAGGGGCGAATTTCTTTTCCTTTGATTGGCTTGCTCGATGTTGATGGTCTTGCGCCCAATGAGGCCGCAGACTTGATTGCCAACTCGCTGCAAGGCAACTATCTGCTTAATCCTCAGGTGCGGGTTATTCCAACCGAAATTCCACCTCGCACCGTTTCGGTGGGGGGGCAGGTGAATAAGCCTGGTGAATACCCTGTTCCTGGAAAGCAATCCCTGCTGCGGGTAATCAACCAAGCGGGCGGTTTGGCTGAATATGCCGATATGGAGGATGTTTTGGTTCTGCGAACCGTTGCAGGGCAGCGTTACATAGGGGCCTATAATATCCAGGCTATCCAACGTGGCAATTATGCAGATCCAACGGTCTATCCCAATGATATCGTTGTCGTCGGCGATTCTCCCGCACGAAGGCGCCTGGATAATATCCTGAGCTTTGCACCGTTGCTTTCGACCTCTGCAATTTTAATCGATCGGATCGGGCGATGAACAGGGTCGACTTTGGAACGCCTGGTGTGTTGGAGCATGATAGCCGACAGCAGTTTGCCGATGATGAAATCAGTAACGGCGGTGCCTTTGCGCTCGATCTCGAGCGCTACTGGCACGAGGCGCTAGGGCTCAAGTACTGGATTGCCGGGATCATCGCGCTCGGAATTCTACTTGGCATTTTGGCTACCCTCCTCGCGTCCCCTCTATACAAATCCACAGCTCGGCTTGAGGTGTCGCAAGTCACTGCGGATGTAACCAATCTGGATTCTCTCGAGGCTGACGCGGTGGTCTCGGAACTACAGTATCTCAATACGCAGTATGAGCTGCTGGTCTCGCAGTTCATGGCCAAGCGGGTTCTGGAGGCAGGCAATCTTGCCAGAGACGAGGCGTTCCTGACGGCGTTCAATCTTGATCAGGGAGGGGATCTCGGGCGATCAATCGAAAGAGTGCTTCTCGAGAACATCAGCATTGAACCGATCACGCAATCCAGTCTCGTAGATGTGAGATTTTCCAGCCCAGACCCAGCTGTTTCAGCAAAGATAGCGAATCTTTGGGCGCAAGAATTCGTAGCGGCCAATTACGAGAAGCGCTTTGGCGCCAATATCGAAGCGCGTGATTTCCTACAAAGCCAGATCGCGGAACTTAGAGAGCGCCTCGCTCAATCCGAACAAGAACTCGTCGAATACGCAAACGCCAACGAAATCCTCGTCCTGAATGCGGGAGGGGAAGCTGGTTCCGAAAGTGCGGGCCAGACTCTGGTGGGCACTGATTTGCAGGCTCTGAACGCTGCGCTTGCAGAGGCAGTAGCCGATCGAATCAGTGCGCAGGCTGCTGTTGTCGGCGGTAATTTTCCGAGCTCCGATCCGCGCAATGAGTTGCTTTCAAGCTTGAGTAAAGCAGAGGCCGAACTTGCGGTATTGCGTGCCAATTTCGGACCGGAATATCCAGAGGTTCAGGAGAAGCAAGCTGAAGTTAACTCGCTGCGCTCCGCAATCTCAGATGGTGGCAGGGATCTGCTGCAGTCCGCTCGCATCAGGGAGGCGGAGTTGCGCGATCAGGTTGACGAAGTGAAGCGCCGGTTTCTCGGGCAGCAGGGCCAAGGTATTCGCTATGGAATCCTGAAGCGCGAAGTCGATACGAACCGCGAAATTTATGATGCTCTTCTGCAGCGTTTCAAGGAACTGGAGGCTTCGGGTGCTGGCCAGAACAATATCCAGATTATCGATTTGGCTGAGGCGCCCTTGGACCCTTACGCGCCGTCACTTGTCCAAAATCTGCTGATTTCGCTCGTCGCGAGTTTAGTGCTCGCCGCTGGTTTGGTTTACCTGAAGGTGACGTTGAGTCAGACGTTACAGGACCCAGAGGATGTTCGTAGGCGACTCGGGCTTGCTCTGTTGGGTGCGATTCCCCGCAATGGCGAGGGTGCGATAATTGAGCGCATAACCGAGCGATCATCGGAGATAAATGAGGCGTACACCACCGTAAGAACGAACCTGAATCTCCTGACGCCTCAAGGTGCGCCAAAGGTGCTGATGTTTACTTCCTCGGTGCCTGCCGAAGGTAAGAGCATTTCTAGTGTGGGAGTTGCGACAAGTTTTGCGCAACTTGGTAAGCGAACCCTTTTGATCGACGCTGATCTTCGCAATTCGAAGCTTCGCGATACACTTGCTATAGACCATTATAATCAGGGTGGATTGGTATCCTTGCTCGCCAGCCAGGAAACAGACATTTTTTCGCAGATTATCTCCCTGGAAGAATTTGGTTTTGATTTCCTGCCAAGGGGTCAGGTCCCGCCTAATCCAGTAGAGCTACTTGCTGGCGATAAGTTTGCGCAGGTCATTGAGGCTACCAGAGGTGTTTATGATCAGGTCCTGATCGACGGCGCGCCAATGCTGGCCTTGGCTGACGCTATTGAAATGTCGAAGGGCGTGGACGGTGTGATCTTCGTGATCGAGACCGAGAAAATCAAGCTCCGGGGAATCGAGAATGCCCTTGGCCGCTTGATGCGCTCGGGAGCACATGTTTATGGGGCAATTGTGACCAAGGTAAGCCAGAAAAATTCAGCCTATGGTTACGGTTACGGCTATGGTTACGGCTATGGCTATGGTGATGAAGATCGTTTGGAGAAGGCGTGACCGCCGAGACATTACTCGATGAAAGTAGCTAATCCCCTGCGATTGATTTTCATTTCCGTCTTCTGCCTGATATTGGCGGTGGTCTTAGCTATACAGTCCGCCAGCATCGCCCTGACAAGCGAAGCGCCAGAAAACGCAGCTAGGTTGTTCCCGTTAAACGGTCTGGCGCAAGAGAATGTCGCATCGGCAATATTTTCTTCGTCAGTAGCTCTCTCGCGGGAACCGCAGAGCGCTGCGCAGTTGGGGGAGGGCTGGGCTCGCACATCATATAGGTACGAGCCTCTGACACCGGAATCACACGCAATCCTTGCTCTTGCTCAGCAGGACACGCTGGCAAGATCAATCCTAATAGGACTGGCGGCGCAATTGAACCGGCGTGAGCCGACACTTCAGGCGTTGGTACTTCAGGAACACGTCGCCTCGGAGAATTATGCTGGCGCGGTGGAAACTCTCGATGGCATCTTACGTGTCCGACCTTCAAGATCCAGTGAACTGTTTCCAGTCTTGCTGTCGGTGTTCGCGCAAGATGGTGCAGTTGAGGAGTTTGCCCAAGTCCTCGATGGCACGTCCGAATGGCACCAGCAGTTCTTAAATTATGCGGTGAGACAGCCTACGGCCTTAGCCAATCTTGTACAATTACGTAAAGAAGCAGATTTCAATGAGCAGAAGTTCGATCAATCGCTCTTGCGCAACTTGGCTCAGCAGAATGAGCTACAGTCGGGTTACGATCTGTACACCCAATTTGTTCAAGGTGGCAGGCGATCGTTGGAGGATGGTATCCTGAGCTGGGAATCGACATATGCTCCATTTGATTGGCACCTGAAAGATACAGCTGATTTTCGTGCCCAAACCAGCTTAGATAGTGCGGATGTAGAACTTTACGTTCGTCCAGGCTCCGGGGGCGTATTTGCGACGCGGATTATCAAATCTCCGCAAACTCCCTTTTCAATTGTCGCTAAACATCAAATCACTCCCCGTGATTTATCAGAAGATGTTCAAATTAGTCTGAGATGCACTCAAAATCTTGAACCATTTTCCCAAGGAGAATTTAGTAGGGATGGGCTAAATCTGTCTATTGAAAATGTACCTGCCAATTGCACTTTCATGGAAATCGCCCTTCAAGCACGCGCTTGGTCTGGGCAGTCTGCATTGAAGGGCACGATCTCGCCCCTGAAGATCGGCCTGTAGCCAGCGAAATCCTCCCACCCTTCAGGGAGTCTCGACTTCGGAATCGACTGGAGAGTGTGTTTTTTCCGCCACAAGTGCCGAAAAGGGTCGGCAGCTGACAGCCGATTTTCACAATACCTTCATTTTTCAGGAATATATGGCGAAGCCAAGGGTGCTCTTTCGTTGGGAAGGGGTTGAACTCTGGTAAGGGATGGGATAAGCCTTCCCAAGAATTAACTGAATGAGGCTATCCGGCGTGGTGGCCGAACCTAGGAGAATTTAGAACATGAAGAAGTTTATGCTCCCGATCGCCGCAGTGGCAATGGCGGCAACTCCGGTAGTCGCAACTGCAGCAGATGCTCAGCGCAGCTCGCAGCCGGCTGAAGATGTGTCGGAAATGGGTGGTTCTGCTACGATCCTCGCCATTCTGGCCGCTGCAGCAGTAATCGCTGGTATCATTATCGCAGTTGATGGCGATGATGATGACGAACTTCCGGTCAGCGTCTAATCTCTTCAAATTATTCGGAAGCCGGCCTCGCGAAAGCGAGGTCGGCTTTTTTGTGGCTTGCAAGCATTTGAAATGGTTTTGCGTTGCCGTTTTGTCTAAGGCAACGAGCGATGCTCACCCACGCAGTGGATCTCGCGCTTCACGATGTGAGCGAAATGGGTGGCGATCTGCCACAGTGAGATTCTGTAAATATAGGGGCGCGGTTGCGTCGCGCTACGCTGGCAAGCTGCTATGACTCAAAGCCGTGAATTATTGCCAGGCAATCTTTTGTTCGATGGTGGGCGTACCAAGGTTCGAACTTGGGACCCCTACGATGTCAACATAGTGCTCTACCACTGAGCTATACGCCCGCACCATCGATATACCGATTTAATCGGCAGGCGTGCCCTTTAGCGAGGCCTTTCTGACGGCACAAGGGGCAAATTTGCCTATATTCTCAAAGCTGCGCGCTCATCTTTTCTTCAAGCACGCGATCCACTTCGAGAACCAGGTCGCGCAGATGAAAGGGCTTGGAGAGCACCTTGGCATTCGGCTGTTCACGACTGGCTTTAAGCGTGACTGCAGCGAAGCCGGTAATGAACATTACCTTGGTGCTTGGGCTGATCTCGTTGCAGCGTTGAGCGAGCTCGATCCCGTCCATTTCGGGCATAACGATGTCGGACAAGAGAAGATCGTAGTTTCCCTGTTCAAGCAGGGGGATCGCAGCGGTGCCGCGGTCCACTGCATCTACGACGTAGCCCGCATTATCGAGTGCGCGTTCGAGATAGGTTCGCATCGCGTCGTCATCCTCGGCGAGCAGGATCTTCTTCTGGTGTGGCTGACTCATAAGTTTCCCATAGCGCAAACTGCTTAAAGAATCTTCCGATCTGTTCACCATTGTCCCTCAACGGGGCAAGCCTGTTTGACTTCGCGGCAGGTACGGGACAGCATGATGCAATGTTGCCTAGCGATGTGGCGCCCACTCTTTACGATTCTCCGCTTACGCAGCACCACAGCGGCGTATTCTCGCTTCATGTCCCCAAGAAACCCACCGTACCGATCCTTATCGCCGCGCCACATGGCGGGCGGGATTATCCGGATGCCGTTACCGCCAATTTCAGAAGTGCTGTGTCGCGAATGCGATTGGAAGACCGCCATGTGGATACGCTGGCTCTTGAGGTAGCGAATCAGACTGGAGCTGCCGTGTTGTGCGCTGAGGTGCCGCGAGCCATGATCGACCTGAACCGCGCGCCCGATGACGTCGATTGGTCGATGGTAATCGGAGGGAGTCCGGGAAATACGCGGCATTCGTATGCGAATCGTCGGGCGCGTAGTGGTCTCGGGCTCGTACCACGCAAGCTCCCGGGGCTCGGCGAGATCTGGAAGCGTCCCCTGCAACGTGCAGAACTCGACCGTCGGATTGATAGAATCCACCGGCCCTATCACGAGGCCTTGGCGGCAACGCTCGAGCAGCTGCGGGACAACTGGGGATCCGCGTTGTTGATGGATTTGCATTCCATGCCTCCGCTCAAGCCGTCACAAGCAGATTGGTCTGCCCCTGAAGTGGTGATCGGCGATCGGTTCGGATCCAGCTGCGATGGGCGAATTTCCGCCAGCGCTCTCAACTACTTTGGAGAACATGGGCGCCCTGTTGCACACAACAGGCCCTATGCGGGGGGTTATGTCCTCGACAGGCACGGTGCACCACGCAGAGGCATTCATGCAATTCAGGTTGAGATATGCCGAACCACGTATCTGGATTCAGGTCTTGATCGACCGAGCGCCCGCCTGCCAGGCGTGGCGCGGTTGATCGCGGGGTTGGTAAGGACGCTGGCTAGCGAGGTAAATGACCTGATATTGGACAATTCCTTCCGCCAAGCTGCGGAGTAGAGATGACAGAATAAAAAACCACCTCGCGCATCATGCACGAGGTGGCCAAGGTTCAGGGAGGAAATGCATCAAAGATGCATCGTACCGGACGGGTCATGAGGGGATACGCCATCCGGTAACAAGGACATAGGTATCGCCATTGTCGGCTTCAATGGGGTGATCCGGTAGCGTAGCAGCATACCGCAGCTATTGAACGGACGATCCCATGCTACGAGGTCTATTGCATTTCCAACATGGGTTCGAAATGCATCCGCCAATCTAGAGGCGCGCTGATTTCTCCGCCAGACAGAGACTGCAATCTCTCCACTTCTTCGCTAATCATGATAACCCGCTCATCCCAGCCGTCGTGGGTTCGTCTGCGCAATAGCCCGCCGCCATGACGCGGACCGTAGCGGCGCATCATCCTGACTGCAGCTTCTGGCTCATAACCGGCATTGGTCAACAACCACGGCATTAGCCTGTCGGCATCGCGTTCAGAATTGCGCGCTCTGCCTTCCCCGTTGCCAAGCTGTTTTAGAAAAGGGATATGTCCCAGTAAATTATGGGCCATTTCATGCGTAAGAATTGAGGCGAATTCATCTTCGGCATAGGCGAAACCTGGAAAATTTTCTCCGACAAGAACCCGGGTTCCGTCGGCCGCTGCGCCATCATCTCCCGATATCAATTCGAAAACGGAGGTACATGAGTCGACCGCGTCAATATCGTCCACCAACAGCACGCCTTCCGCACTTCTCCAAGTAAGGGATACGATACCGTCAAGCGCCGATTGGTCGATCAATCGACGAAGGGCCGTCGCGCGATACCAAGCGGGTTTGCCGTGATCGCCGATTTGATCGATTCCGACGCCATCAATCGCCAGTAAAATGTCGTTCTGCTTCAGACCTGCCAGATCGGCGGGAGAGCCTTTCGCGACAGACTGGATACCAATGTCTCCAGACAATCCTAGGACCGAGCGGACGTCGTCAGCGTCTGCATAGGCGCGAGCATCGTGGATCATCAGGCCGAGGGTTGGCTGTTTCCGATCGCAATAGTTAGCATTCGAAACACCCAGACGATATCCAATTTGGTATAAACGGTCTTCTTTGATCTGAAAGTCGACGGCCGGGTGGTTTTCGCCAGCGAGACTTTCTTCTTCGAGACCGGTAGTAGTGGTCGCACAACCGCCAAGACTGAGGACCGCCGCCAGACAGGTAGCGAATACAAGGTAACTGCGCTGTCTGTTCTGCGGGACGTACGAGCATTCGTGCGTCCCGCGCCATTTCGAATAGAATTTATGCGCTACCATTGAAGCTTACATTGAAGCATTCGCCTGTGCATTTGGCTTCGGAGCAGTGCCTTGCTGAACCTGCCGCGCAAAGATAACCCGCATCAGTTCGAGGGAGAAGATGTGCGCGTTGATCAGCGTCGTGATGCCGTTCTTGTTCCACTCCGCAGCTTTTTCGGCGCTGATTTCGCGGAGCTTTTCCTGGTCGACCATCTTGAAGCCGCGATAAACGAAGGGTTTATCTTCGCCTTCGCGCTGGATTGCGACTTCGCCGTCCATCAGTAGACCGGCATCCTTGATTTCGGTCAGGAAAGCCTGGGTGCGCTGAGCAGATTGCTCGAAATGCTGACAGAATTCCAGAACGCGCTGGGTCGCATCGGTCGTCTTGCCTTCGTCGTCGAACAGACGCTCCCCTTCGTCGAATTCGCCGACCGCATCGCTGGTGGGGTCAAACATAAGCGAAAGGTCCGTTGCGTCTGCCTTGAGTCTGGCGAGCATGAAAGGATATCGCCGAATATACGCAGGAAGATAAACCTGCTCGGTAACCTTGCCGGCTTCGTCGACGAAAGTGTTCACACCTTCGTTGAGGCCCATGAGAGCCAACGGCAGCGGATTGTCACCGCTCGAGAAGACGATCGGGAAATTACGCTGGGCCTGAACGAATTCGTCGACTGTCAGTGGAATGGCATGAGCCTTGGCCAGCCATGGCGCCGCATCAATGCTGCGCGTACGGTAATTCTTGTGATCCTGGCTGTTCAGCGGCATCAAGTCGTTGAAAAACAGGGGCAGTTGGGGCTGCTGCGGCGCGCTCGCCATGAGAATTCTCCGAGTGTCTTTACGTTTTCTGAGTAGGGCGGACGGTGCCGGATGAGCATCACACGCCGGAAGGTGCGGCCCTTACGGGGTTGGACCTTCTTGCGCAAGCGGGACGAGTTTGCCGGGGTTGAGCAGGTCATGCGGGTCCAGCGCATGCTTGATGCTCCTCATGAGTGATAGTGCAACCGGATCGCCCAAGCGGCCCAGTTCGAAGCGTTTGATCTGCCCGATACCGTGTTCGGCACTGATCGACCCACCCCATTCCGTCACGAGATCGTGAACATAGATACTGATTTTTGTTCCCTGGTTACGCTCCCATTCCCCGCGAGGCGAACCCGGCGGTGCAAGGACGTGGAAATGCACGTTGCCGTCACCCAAATGGCCGAAAGCTACAGCCTTCGTTCCCGGAAACCTCTCTTCCACACGCGGTGCGACTTCTTCCACGAAATCTGCCATCCGCGACACCGGAACAGATATATCGTGCTGCATCGCCGGTCCGATGGCCCTCTCGGCAGGCGAAATGGAATCGCGCAGAAGCCAAAAATCTTCGGCCTGGGTTTCATTGGCGGCAATCACTGCATCTTCGATGATATCCAGATCCAGAGCTGCGGCGAGTGTCTTTTCGGTGAGGGGGCCCAGTCCATCGGATCGGTCTGATCCCGATACCAGTTCGATCAGCGCGTTCCATGGATAGTCTTCTTGCAGCGGCGATCGTGCGTCGGGCAGATGATCGAGGACGGCGGCGAGGCTATGTGCGGGGAGCACTTCGAAGCCTTCTAGCGCATCGCCTGCCATTTCCTGGACATGCCGCAGCAACCGACGGGCATGCTGAATGGAACGGAGCCCTATCCAGATGACCCGGCGCCCGCCGATTTCGGGCAGCAATCGAAGAGTGGCAGCAGTCACGATTCCCAAGGTACCCTCCGAACCGATCAGGATCTGCTTGAGATCGAAGCCGCGATTATCCTTCTTGAGTGGAGTGAGAGTGTCGAAGATGGAGCCGTCAGCCATCACCGCCTCCAAGCCAAGAACCTGATTGCGCATCGTACCATGGCGCAAGACCTGGGTGCCGCCGGCATTGGTCGAAACAAGGCCTCCTATCGTTGCCGATCCCTTGCCGCCTAGCGTCAGGGGAAACCGGAGCCGTCGCTCTTGCGCTGCATCATGCAGGGTTTGCAGAATAACCCCAGCCTCGCACGTAATCTGACTAGCCTTTTCGTCGAACGAGCGGATCCGGTTCATCCGGCGAAGTGAGAGGAGCACCGTTGTGCCTGATGAATCCGGCGTGGCACCGCCGGACATGCCACTGTTGCCACCTTGGGGGACGATCGGGACGCCATGTCCCGCGCAAAGTCTAACGAATGCTGCGACCTCTGCCGTTGTGGCCGGCGAGGCAAGGCCGAGAGCCTTGCCTGTATACCGCCCACGCCAGTCGGTTAACCAGGGCTCGATTATATCGGGATCCCTCGTAAATCCACGCTTTCCAAGCAGGTTGGCGGCTTCCATGACGAATTGATCGAGATTCTTCATCCATCGGCTCATGCCTCAATGGTCAACTCTTGTCATCGGCATCGATCCAATTAAGCCGATATTCAAACGTATGGGATCAAACGGACACCGTGACGCAAGCCGCAGGGCTCATGAACCGGATGAAGGAGGGAAACAGCACCACCGATGCCAAGCTTTTTCGTCCTCTTTGCGCCGTTCGCGCTTCTGTTGCCACTGGGACTTTTTGGTGCCCCTGGCGCTGAACAGGACGTTCGTGGACAGGTGGCGAACCAAAGCGACGAAAACGACAGGCGGGTTTCGCCGTTGCCGCTTTCGCCGGATGCTCCGGGATGGTCGCCGGTTTTTGACGGCATAGGGCCTTCGACCAGCGAACAGGTCCGTATCGAACGGCGGGTGATATTGCGGATATCGCCGGCTCCAAGTCGGCTCCGACGAGATTTCACGACCGACTTGGTGACAAGCCAGCCGCGCACCCGTGTCGTTGCACGACCAGCAGGCAAATGTGTCGATGCCGCATCTATCGGCGGTGTTGCCGATCGTGGAGATCATCTTTTAATGTTCATGCGCGACAGACGAACAATTGCTGCGCAGCTCGAAAAGGGCTGCTCACCGCGCGATTTTTATCGCGGCTTCTATGTCGAGCGCAGCGATGACGGACAGCTTTGCGTGGCGCGAGACCGGATCATGAGCCGGTCGGGTGCCAAGTGCCGCGTGACGAAATTTAGCCACCTTGTGCTGGAACGCAGCTACTAGCCCTATTGAAACCCACTGAGTTTGAATGGAAAGTGACCAGTTTTCGGGCACTTTACTCCAACCGCTAACGTGTCCGATGTTCACCTCTTCACTTTACTCGGAAATGAGTTAACGGGCTTTGCTCAACAGCAGATTGGACGAGACCTGATGCATGCCGCGCTGCAAGAATACGACGAATTCAAGGATTATGTGGCCGCCTATTCAGGTCTTGGAGAGGAACTCCTTCACCTGCACGCAGGAATGGCGATCTTCTTTCTGTTTGCGTTGGTGTTCCGGCGACGGCTGAGATCCTACGTACCAATAGCAGCAGTGTACTTTTTCGCTTTATTCAATGAGGTAGTAGATTTTTGGCAGCCTGATCGTCCGTCCGGATTTTTGCCATATATAATAGACATTCTGCATACGATTTTTTGGCCCACCATGCTGTTTCTTCTCGCTCGGCGCGGAGGGAAATTGATACGTATGTAGTCGTGCTCGGGAGCGACGGTTTCCCGCTCTTTAAGCACTCAATCGGGCGAAAACCTAATCATCGAATAGAAGCATGTTGAATGCCCTACAATTCGGAATGCTCAATGTCGTAATTTCCGCTCCGTTATCGGAAGTCGTGCTCAATAGAAATTGACTAATCTGTCAGTCAAAGGTCCGGATGCCCAGTCTGGCTGATGGAACCCGCTCACGGTCGGAACTGCGGATTTCCTTGACTTCTACGGGGAAGTTCGCAAAAGCCGCGTACGGTGAAGATCAGCTTTTCGCGATCTTTTGCATTTCCAACATTAGGGGCGTTTGATAGCCGCATGAGTTTTGCCGATCTCGGCCTTTCCGAACAATTGCTAAAAGCCGTGGAAGAAGCCGGTTATACAGTGCCGACTCCCATTCAAGAGCAAGCCATTCCTCCGGTTCTGATGATGAAGGACATCGTCGGGATTGCGCAGACCGGCACGGGCAAAACCGCCAGTTTCGTGTTGCCAATGATCGATATCATGGCGAGTGGCCGCCGTCGGGCGCTCATGCCTCGTAGCTTGATTCTTGCACCGACGCGCGAACTCGCCGCGCAGGTTGCCGAGAATTTCGAGAAATACGGCAAGAACCATGACCTCAAGCTGGCGCTCCTGATCGGCGGTGTTCAGATGGGCGACCAGATCAAGGCGCTGAACGATGGAGTTGATGTTCTGATCGCCACCCCCGGGCGGCTGATGGATTTGTTCGAGCGCGGAAAGATCCTGCTTAACGGCTGCGAACTGCTCGTCATCGATGAAGCCGACCGCATGCTCGATATGGGTTTCATTCCCGATATCGAGTTTATTTGCTCCAAGCTTCCAGAAGCGCGTCAGACGATGCTGTTTTCGGCCACGATGCCCCCGCCGATCGAAAAGCTGGCTAAGAAGTTCCTCAACAATCCCAAGCGGATCGAGGTCAGCCGGGCGGCGACTACCAATAAGGACATCACGGCCTTCAAGATTCCGGTGAAAAATCGCCAGAAGCATGAGACGCTGCGCTGGTTGCTGCGAAATGACCACGTTGAAACGGCGATCATTTTCGCCAATCGCAAGACCACTGTGCGGGAAATCAACAAGAGCCTTCAGCAGCATGGCTTCGCCAGCGGGGAAATCCATGGCGACATGGACCAGTCGGGCCGCATCAGGGAACTCGACCGTTTTAAGTCGGGGGGCATAAATATCCTCGTTGCCTCGGACGTTGCGGCACGTGGGCTCGACGTCAAGGGCGTAAGCCACGTTTTCAATTTCGATACACCTTGGCATCCCGACGATTACGTTCACCGTATCGGGCGAACGGGCAGGGCGGGAGCAAAGGGTCGCGCCTTCACTTTCGTTTCCGAGGAAGATGCCGAGGCGATCCATAACGTCGAGAAGCTGACCGAAACCAAGATTCCCGTTTTTGGGAAGAGTGATGTTCGGGTCGACCTCATCGAGCCGGCGAAATCGGATGATGGCGCGGAAGAGCGGCCGCGCGACGATAAGCCGAAACGTGAAAACAAGTCGAAACGTGCGGACAAGCCAAAGCGCGCGAAGCAAGAGACAAAGTCGGAAGGTGTAAAGTCCAAGCCTGCCCGAAGCAGGAGCGAGGCTGAAGATACGCCGACCGCGCCTGGTGAATGGAACGGTCCAAAGCCGGGTTTCCTCGAAGTGTCGGCTATCTGACTTAACGTTTTGCTTACTATGTCTCGCGCATGATGCGGGACTATGCAAAGCCTCGCTCAACCTGCGCTGTCGACATTGGTGCTGCTTTGCATGACCGGCACTGTTTTCGGATTACTGGCCTTTGTCACGAAGCGTCGCGCATTCGGTGACGCTGTCGTTCGCTCGCGATCCGAATTCATCACAAATCTCGGATTGACTATCATCAATTCAATCTTGCTGGTGCCACTGTTCGTATTTCCAGAAGGCGCATTACGCTCTGCGATTGGAAGCCCGAATGTCCTTGCCACATCCTGGAACAGTATCCCAGATCCCCTGATATTCGCAGCGGCGGTGCTCGTTTTCGATTTCGTCGTCTATTGGCGGCATCGGTTAGAGCACACGAGGTTCTTCTGGCCGTTCCATGCTACCCATCATGCCGATACGGCAATGCATTGGCTCTCGGTCCTGCGCAAGCATCCCGTGAGCAAGTTGCTAAGCGTGAGTGTAGATATTGCTTTGCTGCTCTTGCTGGGTGTGCCTGAATGGGCGATCGGACTGGCGGGTATCGTGCGCGGTTGGTGGGGATTCTTCATCCACGCCGATGTGCCGTGGACGCTAGGCGTCTTTGGTCATGTCCTCATTTCCCCTGCAGCACATCGCCTGCATCATATCCGTGACGAAGCGCTGATGGGCAGCAACTATGGAAACACGGTCACGTTGTGGGACAAGATGTTCGGCACCTATGTCGACCCGTCACAGTACCTAAACTGTGAAACCGGTATTGCCGAGGGGACCCGGGGGTTGGGCGGTGAGCTCCTGAGACCCTTCGAGCAGCGCTATTGGCGTCGAAAGCGCGAAGAAGAGACGGCCGAAATCGAACCTGCGATCTAGTCGTCGGCCAATTTAACGAAGCTGTCGAGCACTCGCTTTGCACCAGCTTTTTCGAATTCGATCTCCAGCTTGTTTCCTTCCTGGTCAGTAACGACACCATAACCGAACTTATCGTGAAAAACGCGCGCACCGATAGCGATGTCGGTGCGGGGTTTGGCCGCAAAGCTTGCTGCGCTCTTGCCCGGCTCGGCCAGACGTTTGGGTGTACTATCGTATCCGGTTGAAAGGGCTCGCTGCCAACCCGGTCCGCGTGCGGTGCTGCGATCAGGGCGCGCGTTCGAGACATGTGCGAAGGGGTCCTCGTTCTCGGTCCAGTTAGCGCGCCATAGCGAGGCACCGCCACTCATGGTGGTTTCGCTTTCGATGTGCTCGTCGGGCAGTTCTTCGATGAAGCGGCTGGGGATGGAGCTGGTCCACTGGCCATATATTCGCCGGTTGGCCGCGTGAAAGATCGAGCAGCGCCTTTTTGCGCGCGTGATCGCGACATAGGCCAGACGGCGCTCTTCCTCCAGGCTCGCAAGGCCGCCTTCCTCGATAGCGCGTTGGCTGGGGAAGACACCTTCTTCCCAGCCGGGTAGAAAGACATGGTCGAACTCGAGTCCCTTTGCCGCATGCATAGTCATGATGGTGACCTTCTCGCCATCATCTGCCCGATCATTATCCATCACCAGGCTGACATGCTCGAGGAAATCGCCGAGGGTTTCGTATTCTTCCATCGCCCGGGCAAGTTCGGTCATGTTCTCGAGGCGCCCTGTGCTTTCAGCGCTGCGATCCTTCTGGAGCATCTCCTCATAACCGCTTTCGACAAGAACTGTACGTAACAGTTCGGAGGGCGAGACCTTTTCCTCCAGCTCCCGCCAATGGACGAACTGGCCAAGCAAGCCGATCAGCATGTTTCGCGCACGAGCAGGCAATTCGTCGCTATCAGCAAGATCGAGCGAAGCCGCGGCTAACGGCGTCTGGGTCTTACGCGCATGACGGCGCATGGCCTCCAGCGTCTTGGCTCCGAGTCCACGCTTGGGTTGATTGTAAATCCGCTCGAAGGCGAGGTCGTCTGCGGGCTGGGCGATGGTGCGAAGATAGGCGAGGGCGTCACGGATTTCGGCGCGCTCGTAAAACCGGAAACCGCCCACGATGCGGTAATTGAGGCCGGTCTGGATAAAGCGGTCTTCGAATTCGCGGGTCTGGTATTGCGCCCGGACAAGGATCGCGACCTGGTCCAGCGGAGCTCCTTCGCTCTCGAGACGCTCGATCGCCTCGCCGACACGACGCGCTTCTTCGGGCGCGTCCCAGACGCCGACGATCCGGACTTTTTCACCGGCAGGCAGTTCGGTCCACAGTGTCTTGCCTAGTCGCTCACTGTTAGCGTTGATCAGTCCAGATGCTGCTGCAAGAATTTGCGGGGTGGAGCGATAATTCTGTTCCAGCTTGATTACCGCTGCGCCGGGAAAATCCTTCTCGAACTTGAGGATGTTCGCGACTTCTGCGCCGCGCCACGAATAGATCGACTGGTCGTCATCACCCACGACACAGATGTTCTTGCGGGCCTGAGCCAGTAGTCGCAGCCAAAGGTATTGGACCTGATTGGTGTCCTGATATTCGTCAACCAGGATGTATTTGAAGCGCTGCTGATACTGCTCCAGCACGTCATGATGCTGCCGGAAGATATTCAGAATGTGCAGTAGCAAATCACCGAAATCGCATGCATTCAATGCTTTGAGGCGGTCTTGATACAGCCTGTAGAACTGCGTGCCGCGACCGTTGGCATAAGCTTCGTTTTCGACCGCATCGAGATCGCCCGGATTGAGGCCGCGGTTCTTCCAGCGATCGATCAGCCCGGCAAGCTGCCGGGCGGGCCAGCGCTTTTCATCCAGGTCGTTTTCCTGGATCAGTTGCTTGAGCAATCGCAACTGGTCGTCGGTATCGATGATCGTGTAGTTACTCTGCAGCCCGACAAGTTCTGCATGTCGCCGCAGCATCTTCGCGCCGATCGAGTGGAACGTCCCTAGCCAAGGCATGCCTTCGACCGCATCGCCGATATGCCGTCCGACGCGGTGGCGCATCTCGCGGGCAGCCTTGTTGGTGAAGGTGACACAAAGGATCTCACTCGGCCACGCCCGGCGGGTTGCGATGAGATGTGCGAGTCTTGCGGTGAGCGCAGCAGTCTTGCCGGTACCTGCTCCAGCAAGCATCAGCACCGGCCCCTCGGTTGTCAAAACGGCCTCGCGTTGGGGAGGGTTCAATCGCGCCGCATAGGGCGGAATCGTGTCGTTTCCGGCGCTTTCGGCAGAGGCTGGTAATTCGGGCATCGTTCCGGAACAGCTAGGGAACGCGCGTCCGCAACACAAGCCCTGCCGCCCGAAAGAGATTCGGAACTATGCCCCCTCCTGAATAGTATTGGTGGCAATGATCCTCTCAGGAGACATTACTATGAAAAGCATTATTCTCGCGAGCGCTGCCGCGCTTGCCTTCACCGCCGCTCCGGCCGCCGCACAGGATGCGGTAGCGGTCAATGCCGATGGCGATGTTTACGTCCTGACGGACGATCAGCAGATGATGTATGATGGCTGGCCGACAGATCGCCGTACGACATATGATGCCTGGCCACCCGAGGTGCAGGAATACTACTGGACGCTCGACGATGACCAAACCACCGCCTGGTGGGTGCTCAACGACGACCAGCGTGTCCGCGTGTATGAGATGACGCCGGAGCAGCGCACCATGGCCTGGCAACAAATCAACGCCCAGTTGAACGCTCAGAATAACGCGAGCGCAACTGGTACAACGGCACGCACCACCGCCTCTGCGACAAGCTCTGCATCTCCGCGGTTCGTACGAAACGAGGTGATTCAGACAACGCCAGCCGATTACCAGGCGACATCGAATGGCGATGACCTGCCAATTTGCAAGCCTGACCAACAGGACGGCTGCATTAATGGCTGGGAAAAGAACAAGACCGGCAATCGTCCGCTGGAATATTGGCCGGGACGCCCCGCTAGCGAAATCGATGAGCCGCTTCCGGCAACCCGTCCCGACACTGACGACGATATGTGATCGAAATGTTCCGCCGCGCTAATTACTAGCGGCGACGCTTGGAGGGGGCGGGTCCACTTTGTTGGGCCTGCCCTTCTTCCGTACTCTCTCAGTTGGCTAGGGAGAGCAGGGTAATCTTGGCCTTTCCGACAACGCGCTCAGCTTCGATTTCGAGCTTCTTGATCGCGATTTCCTCGTTCTTGCGGGTTTCAAGCGCAATCCAGGTCGCCGGCCCGATCCATCCGAGCCGGACCATCCGATCCAGCGCCACCTGGCCTGCTCCTGTCTCATAGGGCGGATCCAGCAGAATGAGATCGTGGACAGTTTTTGCAGGCCCGAGACTCATCACCGAACCCTGCTGCACCTGAGCACGACCGCGAGCATCGAAAGCCTCTACATTCGCCCGTATCGCCTTCACTGCGTCGGCATCCTGTTCGACGAACAGGCAGTGCGCCGCACCACGGGAAAGTGCCTCCAGCCCGAGTGCACCTGAACCGGCAAAAAGGTCGAGCACCGAAAGTCCCTCGAAACTGCCGAGACGGCTGTTGAGCATGCTGAACAGCGTTTCGCGAGTACGATCGGCGGTGGGGCGGGTGGCATCACCTTTAGGTGCGATCAATTTGCGTCCTCGCCATTCCCCGGCAATGATCCTCACTTGCGCCCTCCGCGCGACAAGTCGCGCTTAAACGCTTCTACATCGCCGCGTTTCAATTCGATGGCCTGGCCGCGGGGTAGGTCGCCGAGATGGAAAGGGCCGTACCCGATGCGCAGGAGACGATTCACCTCCAGCCCTAAGTGCTCGAGAATGCGCCGAACTTCGCGGTTCTTTCCTTCCCGCAGTGTCATTTCAATCCAGCGGTTACGCCCAGAACCCCTCTCCAGATTGGCCTCGATCTGCCCGTAGCGGATACCGTCGATTTCTACTCCTTCGATCAGCTCGTCCAATTGGCTTTGCGTAATCTCGCCGAAGGCGCGCGCGCGATATGTGCGCGGGACTCCTGAAGAGGGCAATTCCATCGCGCGCTTCATTTCACCGTCGTTGGTAAGGAGCAAAAGACCTTCGGTGTTGAAGTCGAGGCGACCGACCGGCATTACTCGGCCAGCATCCTTGGGCAGTGCATTACGCAGCGCGGTGTAAATTGTGGGGCGCCCCTTGGGATCCCTCTCTGCAGTGATGAGGCCCGACGGTTTGTGGAAGGCAAACAGACGGGTGTCTTCAGCATCGCCGACAGGCTTTCCGTCCACGGACACGCCGCGCAGACTCTCCAGCTTGATGGCCGGGGTGTCCAGCACCTTGCCGTCGAGTGAAACGCGCCCGTCGGCGATCATCCGTTCGATTTCGCGGCGACTGGCAACACCCGCGCGCGCGAGCAGCTTGGCGATACGGTCGCCGGCTTCGGGGAGTCTGTTGTCGGACATAGACGCGCGGTTAGGCCCTCAGTTGGCGGCGCGCAAGGCTTCCTCGACTGTCTCGTGATAACGCCTGATTCCGCCTTCCATCGTGCCGAGCGTCAGTTCCGGAACCGCTCCCGTTTCCAGACCTTGCTGGCCAAGCTCTGCGGCGCGAAAATCTTCGGCGGCAAAAACTCCGCCGTCAAGCAGCGCCCAGCTGCGTTCCCAGTGGTCGCGCGCCTTGTCAGTACTTGGATGCTCGGGGATGAGCATGAAGTCCTCCACCAGGGTCCGGTTCTGGGCCTGTGGCATCATGACCATGAGGTTGATGTAATCGGGGCTGGGGATGACAAGTGCGCCAGGCATCAGCTGGTATGCGAAGGTCACGACCCGACGAAGTTGTGCCATGTCAGTGAGATCGACGCCCTCCATCTCCTCGAGCCTGCCGACGGCGCTGCGTGCATGATGCCCGATCATGTCACCGCTCGTGACGCCGTCCTTGAAGAATGGGCCGATAGTTTGCGCGTGGAGGCGCGTAACGTGGTAGCTTTCGAGGAAGGCATCCATGATGAGCTTCCAATTGCCTGCTACTTCGTGGGTTTTCCGCCTGAAGAGAACGTGTTCACCCATGCCGAGAGCGTCGAAGTCTTCTCCCAGCTTGTCGGCGAGAGTGAAATCCGCGGTTTCCTCTTTCGGACAGAACCATATGACCCCGCCTGTTTCGCGTGAGGGCAATTCCACCAGCCCCATCTCGCTCTTGTCGAGTTGGGGGAAGGTGTCCGGCCGGGGCAATGCGAGGAGACGGCCATCCACTGCATAGGTCCAAGCGTGATAGGGGCAGACGAGCTTCTTGGTGCACTTGATCTCGCTGCCTTCGACAAGACGGGTGCCGCGATGGCGGCAGACATTGAGGAAGACGTGGGCTTTTCCCGCAGCATCGCGGGTGATCAACAGCGGTCGTCCTGTCGCATCATGCGGCACAGCCATTCCGGCATCCGGCAGCAGGGCACTGGGGCATAGAATTTGTGGCAGCCGGTCGTAAATCGCGCTTTTCTCACGCGCCCAATATTCAGGGTCGGTATAGACGTGGGCGGGCACGCTTGTCTGACCGATGCCGTCACGCTCCTTGTTGTCCGCAATATCCTGTGCAAGCGCCAACATGCCGTCGGTCGGCCTGCGTCCATCGAGTAGCGTGGAGGGAACTCCCATCGCGCCTATTCCTTTCTCTCTCCGAGCGCTAGTGTCGCAAAAAACAGATCAAAACGAAAGGACGCTAGGGCATGGCCGAAGCGGTTGAAGAAAAGAAGAAATCCGCGTGGAAGGTGCTGGCTCTTGCGCTGACCAATCGCAAGACCGGTTTCATGCTTCTGTTCGGCTTTGCCAGCGGACTTCCTTTCGCTCTCTTCCTCGGCACGCTCTTCGCCTGGTTGACCGAAGCAGAGGTCGACCTCGAGACCATGGGTATCTTCTCTCTGATCGGGCTTGCCTATGCCTTTCAGTTCCTCTGGTCGCCGTTGATCGACAAGGTGAACATTCCGATCCTGCGCAAGCTGGGGCGACGCAAGCAATGGATCGTGCCTGCGCAAGTTCTGCTCGGCACTATCCTCGTCACGATGAGTCTTCTGGAGCCGAAGAGCCAGCTGGGCTGGTTCAGCCTGCTTGCTGGCATTGGTGCGTTCGCCAGCGCGACGCAGGACATCGCCATCAACGCTTGGCGCATCGATGTGGCGGACGAGCGTGCAACCATCGACATTCTCTCGACGGTCTACCAGATGGGCTACCGCCTGTCCTCGCTCGTCGGCGGCGCGCTGGGTCTGGTCATCGCTGCACGGATCGGTTGGCCGGAAACCTATGCGCTGATGGGTGCCATCTTGCTGGCAGTCGGTTTCGTCGGGCTGTGGGCGCCGAATGCAAAGGAAGAGGCGGCCGATGTGGCCAGCGAGAGCGAATTGCAGGTTCGTGCGCTGCGCAAGGCAGGGGAGCTGGCACCTTCGATTCGCAATCGTGCGCTGCTGTTCGTGGGCCTGCTTTGGGCAGGAGCTATCGGCGTGGTCCTGACCTTCATGATCATGTCGATGACTTATGCGCCGGAAGACCGGCCCAATCCCACGGAATTCACCATTAACGTCGGTCCGTGGATCATCGTGGCGACAATTATCCTGCCCGCCCTGATCGCCGGGTGGCTGGCCAGCAAGAAGCGCCGGGGAGAGCATCTTCTGGCGCAGGACATGGAACCGGCGACGGGCAGTTCGTTCGCGCTGGACCACCTGTATCGCGCGCTCGTCCTTCCACTCGTCGAATTCGTCGGGCGCATGGGCTGGTCGCTGGTTCTCATCCTCGCCGTGGTGCTGACCTATCGCATCTGCGACGCGATCTGGGGAACCTTCGCCTATCCTTTCTATTTGGGTGAACTCGAATACACGAACGATGACGTGGCATTCGCCTCGAAGTTCTTCGGCGTGGGCGCGATCATCGCCGGTCTTGCGCTGGGTGGGCTGTTGCTGACCACCATAGGCCGGATGGCGACCCTGCTGATCGGCGGCGTCATGGCAGCACTGACCAACCTGCTCTATGCCGATATGGCGATTGGCGGCGCGAACATGCAGGCGTTCAGCGATTTCGTGGGCTTCACCTACCTGATCGAGCAGGTGCCGGGCATCGGCGATGCCGCGCTCGCGAAGCTGACCATAACTATCGCTTTCGAAAACCTCGCAATAGGTATCGCTGGCGCAGCATACGTTGCTTGGCTGTCCTCCATCGTGTCCAAGAAGTTCAGTGCTGTGCAGTATGCGCTCCTGTCTTCGCTGACCCTGCTGGTGGGGACTCTGGGGCGGGGCGCATTGGGGGAGATGATCGAGAACCAGGGCTATTTCGATGTCTTTGTCCTCACGACCTGGATCGGTCTTGGTGCTGCAGTGCTGGTCTGCTTCGAATGGTACCGCGAAAGCCGCGGGAAGAGGGCGGCTGGCATCATCGCGCCGGAAGCCGGAGAGGTGCTTCCGCCGAAGTGATCAATCGGGCAATTCGCCGTTAAGTCGCAGGACTTCGCCGGCAAGGTAGAGTGAGCCTGCGATCAGGACCGGCAAACCATCATCGGGGAGCGTCAAAAGGGCTGAGGGCACGTCCTCCGCCAGCGGCACACCGGCGCCGAAGGCATCCGGGCCGTGCCAGTCGTGGCCGGGAACAGGGACCACGGTGATGCTTGCTATGGCGCCGCTCAGCGGCTTCACGATCGCTGCCGGGTCTTTCGCATCTAGCATGCCGACGATCAGGTGCAGGCGCTGACCTGCAAAATGGCGCCCCAGTGTATCTCCTGCGGAAGGGTTGTGTCCGCCGTCCAGCCAGACCTCGCGATCTCCCGTCAGCGGACCGGGAGCAAGGCGTTGCAGGCGGGCTGGCCAGTACGCCTGACGAATCCCAGCAGCAAAGGCTTGGCGCGTAACTTTGATGCGGTCCTGATGTCGCAGCATCGCTATTGCCAGACCAGCGTTCTCCGGCTGGTGGGGGCCGGGCAGGGTGGGGAGCGGCAGAGAGAGTTCGCCGTGCCGATCCGTATAATGCAGCCCGTTTGTGCTGGCATTTATCGACCAGTTCCGCCCGCGCATAGCAAGCCGGGCACCAGTCCGCGCGGCGGCTGCCTCGATCTCGCGCTGCGCCGGTTGGGGGTAGTCCAGCGTGACCAGCGCGCAGCCTTGCTTGGCGATCCCGGCCTTTTCGAAGGCGATGCGGGCGAGAGGCACTTCCGGCGCCCCGTACTCGGGTGCGAGCAGGAAGCGCTCGTGATCGATCCCCAGCGCCGCGATCCCGCAGGCGGCCAGCACGTCCGGTTCCAGCACATTGGTCGCATCGAAGCGGCCGCCGAGGCCTACCTCCACCACGCAGGCGTCGGCGGGGACGCGCGCGAATTCGGTGAATGCGGCGGCGATGGTGACTTCGAAGAAGCTGGGGTTCAGGTCCTCGCCCGCATCCAGCACTTCGGCGAGGAGGTCCGCCAGTCTCGCGTCCGTAATCAGGTCGCCCGCAACACGGATACGCTCATTATACCGGACGAGATGCGGGCTGGTGGTAACGTGAACCTTGTACCCCTCAGCCTCCAGCATCGCGCGCAGGAATGCGCAGGTCGATCCCTTGCCGTTGGTCCCGGCGACATGGAACACTGGCGGCAACCGGAGATGCGGATTGCCGAGGCGCTCCAGCAAAGCCCGGATCGTCTCCAACCCCAACCGCCCGTCGGGCACGCTCAGCCTTGCCAGCCGGTCGAGCTGGGCCTGCACCGAAGCATCGTCGGAGCGGGCAAAATCCCGCATGCGAAAGGTCAGGCCGCCTTGGCGGGCGCCAGGTAATCGAGCACCGTCGCCAGCGTATCGCGCAGATCGTGGCGGTGGACCACCATGTCGACCATGCCGTGCTTGTGGAGGTATTCGGCGCGCTGGAAACCGTCGGGCAATTGCTCGCGGATGGTATCCTGGATCACGCGCTGCCCGGCGAAGCCGATGAGCGCGCCCGGTTCCGCGATATGGACGTCGCCCAGCATGGCATAGCTGGCAGTGACGCCGCCCGTGGTCGGATCGGTCAGTACCACGATATAGGGCAGGCCGGCTTCCTTGAGACGGCGCGTCATCACAGTCGCCTTGGGCATCTGCATCAGGCTGAGAATGCCTTCCTGCATCCGCGCCCCGCCCGCAGCGGTAACGACGACATAGGGCGCACGCAGCGTCAGCGCACGTTCGGCGCCCTGGCAGAAGGCCGTACCCACCGCCATTCCCATGCTGCCGCCCATGAAGGTGAAATCCTGCACGCCCACGACTGCCGGCTTGACTTCGATCGCGCCTGCGCCGACGAGGAAAGCATCCTTGTGCGGGCTCTTGGCGCGCGCTTGCTTGAGGCGATCGGTATATTTCTTCGAGTCGCGGAACTTGAGCGGGTCTTCCTTCACGTCCGGGATCGGAAGCGTCTCGAAGCCTTCATCGAGCAGCATGGCGAGCCGCTTGTCCGCGCCGATACGGCCATGATGGTCACAGCGTGGGCAGACATCCATGTTCTCGGCATATTCCTGACCGAAGACCATCTGTTGGCAGCCGGGGCATTTGACCCAGAGATCCTTCTCGGTCGCGCGCTTGGGAAGCCAGCTGATATTGTTACGGACGCGTGTAAACCAGTTCATGCCTAACCTTCTTTCGAGGGGGCCTTTGCCGCCGAATGCACCGCCTTGGCAAGGCCTGCCGTATATTCGCGCAGTTTCGACGGTGCGCCGGAGCCGTGTTCACCGACCAGTTCGACCAGTGCGGATCCGACCACGACTCCATCGGCGACCTTCGCGATCTCGCCTGCCTGTTCCGGTGTACGCACGCCGAAGCCGACTGCGATGGGCAGGTCGGTTGCGGATCTCAGGCGGGCGACTGCCTCCTCGATGGAGGTTTGCGCGGCCTGCTGCTTGCCGGTGATCCCGGCGACCGAGACATAGTAGAGGAACCCGCCCGAGCCTTCGAGCACCTTGGGCAGGCGCTTCGCATCGGTGGTCGGGGTGGCGAGCCGGATGGGCGCGATACCGAACTCGCGCAACATCGGTCCTAAGGCCTCGTCCTCCTCGGGTGGAATATCGACGCAGATCACTCCGTCGACTCCAGCTGCAGCGCATTGACTACCAAACCATTCCGGACCTCGTCGGATCATTGGATTTGCGTAACCCATGAGCACTAGCGGCACACTCTTGTGACGCTCGCGAAATTCGAAGGCGATGGCGAACACGTCATGCGTAGTGGTGCCCGCGGCAAGCGAGCGGATATTCGCTGCCTGGATCGCCGGGCCATCGGCCATCGGATCGGTGAAGGGCATGCCCAGCTCAATCACGTCCGCGCCGCCCTCGACCAATGCGTCGAGATTGGCAGCCGTGTCGCCATCGCCTGCGGTTATAAAGCAGACGAGTGCGGGGTGGGGCTTGGCGAATACGGAGGAGAGGCGATTCGGTGTGGGCATGGTGTCAGGTTCGTTCCCTTAATCCGGCAGAAGTCTGAGACATGGACCGGGTGTTACACTGTCCAATGGCAAAAAAGTTCAGGGGCGGCGGACCCCTGAAAAGGCGGCGATAATGGGTGTGTTTGGTGGTCGTCATGCGACTATAGTCGCACGAATGGGCTGCTGTAGGACAGTATCCATCCCGTTATCGTCACGCCGGCCCCCGAGCCGGGATTCCGCTGCCTTTTGCGCGACGCTGGAAGAAGCCGGACCCCAGATCAAGTCCGGGGTGACGCTGATGGGGGGCGGTTTAGCGAACTTGGATGTGAGGCAGTCAGTCATGAGGGACGGTTGTCGATCCATCTCGCATAGCCAAGCAAGAGCAGCACGGGGAGACCAATTAACAGGAAACCGGGCCTTTGACCTGAGAGGTCATAAGCGATGAGATCGGCTACAATCGGATGTTCTTGAAAATAGAGGACTAGACCGAGACCACCCAATAGAACGCAGCCGAAGTACAGTCCAAGCGCTGCTGCGTTCGGCGGATTGGAAGCGGAACCCTCGTTATTGTCGCTTGGAGCGTTGGCCGAAATGTAGCTAACCAGCCGGTCCAAGGCTGCGAGTAAAGCTAGAAGAACGACCAAAGTCAGTATACCAGGCAATGCGATCTTTGCGGCTGCCTCACCATCGATTTCGCCTGTTATGATGAAAATCGGCAGGATGAAGAACAATACGGTCGCGAGAAGCGCAACTCCCCTCACATCTCCACTCCCAACCTCTCGGCCACGGTGAAGATGTCCTTGTCCCCGCGCCCGCACAGGTTTGCGAGGATCACGCTGTCCTTTGGCATTTCCTTCGCGCGCTTCTGCACCGCTGCGATGGCGTGGCTGGGCTCCAGCGCGGGGATGATGCCCTCGGTGCGGCAGAGGAGCTGGAAGGCCTCCAGTGCCTCCTCGTCCGTAATAGCGGTGTATTCGACGCGGCCATTGTCCTTGAGCCAGGCGTGTTCGGGGCCGATGCCGGGATAGTCCAGCCCGGCGCTGATCGAGTGGCCCTCGGTGATCTGGCCGTCATCGTCCTGTAGCAAATAGGTCTTGTTGCCGTGGAGCACGCCGGGGAAGCCGCCGAGCAGGCTTGCCGCGTGCTCGTCGCCATCCAATCCGTGACCCGCCGCTTCGACACCGAGCATCTTTACGTCGGGATCGTCGAGGAAGGGGTGGAACAGGCCGAGGGCGTTCGAGCCTCCTCCGATAGCTGCAACCAGCAGATCGGGCAGGCGGCCGATGCGGTCTTGCATCTGTGCGCGCGCTTCTTTGCCGATCACGCTCTGGAAATCGCGCACCAGCTCCGGATAGGGATGCGGCCCGGCTGCGGTGCCGATGATGTAGAAGGTGTCGTGGACGTTCGCGACCCAGTCGCGCAGCCCTTCGTTCATCGCGTCCTTGAGCGTGCCGCGCCCGCTGGTGACCGGCACGACCTCCGCGCCAAGCAGCTTCATGCGGAAGACATTGGGCGACTGCCGCCGCACGTCCTCTGCGCCCATATAGACCACGCAGGGCAGGCCGAACCGCGCGCAGACGGTGGCAGTGGCGACACCGTGCTGGCCGGCGCCGGTTTCCGCGATGATCCGCGTCTTGCCCATGCGGATCGCCAGCAGGATCTGCCCGATACAATTGTTGATCTTGTGCGCGCCCGTGTGATTGAGCTCGTCGCGCTTGAACCACACCTGTGCGCCGCCGATCGCGTCGGTAAGCCGTTCGGCGAAATAGAGCGGGGAAGGGCGGCCCACGTAATGTTCCAGCAGGTCGTCGAACTCGCGCTGGAATTCGGGATCGGCCTGCGCTTTGCGGTATTCGCGCTCGAGATCGAGGACCAGCGGCATCAGCGTCTCGGCGACATAGCGCCCGCCGTAATCGCCGAAATGCCCGCGCTCGTCAGGCTGGTTGCGGAAGGAGTTGGGATTGCTCGACATGGGACCCCCCATGCCGAGGTGCCGCGCGCAAGTCGAGAGTGGGTTTCGTTTCCCCTCGACAAGGGGCAATCGCTTCGCCATGCGGCGCGGCCATGAGTAACGATTTCAAGCTGCCCGAAGACTGCACCGACATGCGCGAAGTGCGGATCGGCGTGGATACGACCGACCGCGAACTGATGGAACTGCTGGACCGCCGTTTCGGCTATATGCGCGCGGCGGCTCGTATCAAGGAAGACCGCAATGTGGTCCGCGATGAAGCGCGCAAGGCCGAGGTCATCGACAATGCGCGGGTCGATGCTGCAAACCGCGAATTGCCTAGTGAAAAAATCGCCGAAATTTGGGAACTTCTGGTCGAAACCTCGATCGCTTACGAACTCGCCGAGTGGGACCGGATCAGGGCTTAGGCCCGCGACCGAGCGAGGAGAGCACTCCGCGCAGCGTGCGCACTTCGAGGTGGTTCCAGCCCGGCTTGGTCAGCACGCCGCGAAGTGTCCTGCGGGTGGCATCTGCACGCGGCTCGGGGAGGAAATATCCCTTCGGTTCGAGCATAGCTTCGAGATGGGCGATGAGGCCTTCCAGCTCTTCCTGCGGCGCGGGCGGCAGGATTTCTTCCTGCGTCGGCTGGACGAGGCTTTCGTGTTTCGACCATTCATAGGCGCACAGGATCACCGCCTGCGCGAGATTGAGCGATCCGAATTCAGGGTTGATCGGCACGGTGAGGATCGCGCGGGCGAGCGCGACATCCTCGGTCTCCAACCCTGAACGTTCGGGGCCGAACAGGATCGCGCTGCGCCCCTCGGCCTTCGCAATTTTGAGGGTCGCTTCCTCGGGCGTATAGACTGGCTTGGTGACGCCGCGCTTGCGGACGGTGGTGGCATAGACATGCGCGCAATCCGCCACGGCTTCGGCAGTGCTCGCGAAGACCCGCGCCTTCTCCAGCACGACATCGGCCCCGGCGGCGGCAGGTCCTGCATCGGGATTGGGCCAGCCGTCGCGCGGTTCGACCATGCGCAGTTCGGTCAGCCCGAAATTGAGCATCGCCCGCGCCGCCTTGCCGATATTCTCGCCAAGTTGCGGACGGACGAGGACGATGACGGGCTTGCGGCTGTCAGGCCCGTTCATTCGCGGCTTCCTGCACCGTGCTGGCGAATTCCTCGAAATCGCGTGCCTCGCTGAAATCGCGGTAGACGGAAGCGAAGCGGATATAGGCCACGCTGTCGATCTGGCGCAGGCCGTCCATCACCATTTCGCCGATACGCTGCGAAGCGATTTCCGCCTCGCCGGCAGTTTCGACCTGGCGCTGGATGCCGCTCACCAGCTGGTCGATCCGTTCATGCGCCACGTCGCGCTTGCGGCACGCCAGCGAGATCGACTGTTCGAGCTTGCCCCGGTCGAATGGCTGGCGGCGGTCGCCCGATTTGATCACGGTGACTTCGCGAAGTTGCACGCGTTCGAACGTCGTGAAGCGCGCGCCGCAGCTGGAGCATTGGCGGCGGCGGCGGATCGAGGTCGAATCCTCGGTCGGACGAGAGTCCTTCACCTGACTGTCGTCATGGGCGCAGAATGGGCAGCGCATTTCTTATCCGTAAATCAGGGGCGCAGGCGCTTGTAGAGCATGAAGCCCGCACCGGCGACGAGGCCGATGGGCCAGGTAACCACGGGCAGGATGCCGCCTGCAATTGCGCCGATGGCGGCACCAGTCAACACAGGCTTGGTCGAAGGGTGATTGAGGCCTTCCTTCGCCATGCCCTTGATCTCTGCAGTGGCGTCCGGAACAAGGTCGTGGTCCTGATGCTTGGTGCGGCGATCTTCCGGCTCGCGGTCGTCTGGATCTATGGCCATGAAATTCTCCTCAGCGTCCGGGGTAGACGGGGAAAGCATCGCACAATTCGGCCACCCGGTCACGCACGCTCTGTTCGATCTGGCCATCACCTTCGGGTCCGTTGCGCGACAGGCCGTCGACGACTTCGCAGATCAGCTTGCCGATGGTCGTGAACTCGGCTTCGCCAAAGCCGCGCGTGGTCCCGGCGGGCGTGCCGAGACGGATGCCGCTGGTCACGAAGGGGCTGCGCGTGTCGTAGGGAATGCCGTTCTTGTTGCAGGTGAGCCAGGCACGGTCGAGGCCGGTTTCCGCCGCTTTGCCGGTCACATCCTTGGCCGTGAGATCGACCAGCATGGAATGATTGTCCGTTCCGCCGGAAACGACGCGTAGGCCGTTCGCCTCTATGCTCTTCGCCAGCGCATGCGCATTGGCGACGACATTGGCGGCATAGTTCTTGAACTCCGGCCGCAGGGCTTCGCGAAAAGCGACCGCCTTGGCCGCTATGACATGCATCAGCGGGCCGCCCTGCATGCCGGGGAAGACCGCCATGTTGATCGGCTTGGTCAATTCCTCGTCATTCCACAGGATCACGCCAGATCGCGGGCCTCGCATGCTCTTGTGGGTGGTAGTCGTCACGACATGGGCGTGAGGGATAGGCGAGGGGTGCGCTCCGCCTGCAACCAGCCCTGCAATGTGGCTCATATCAACCATCAGATAGGCGCCGACCTCGTCCGCGACCTTGCGGAAGGCTGCCCAGTCCCAGATACGCGAATAGGCGGTGCCGCCCGCGATAATGAGTTTGGGCTTGTGCTTCTTGGCGATCGCCATGACATCGTCCATGTCGATCAGCTCGTCGCCTTCGCGCACGCCATAGCTGACCGGGTTGAACCACTTGCCGCTCATGTTCACCGGCGATCCGTGCGTCAGGTGGCCGCCCGAATTGAGGTCGAGACCCATGAAGGTATCGCCCGGCTGCAGCAGCGCGAGGAATACCGCCTGGTTCATCTGGCTGCCGGAGTTCGGCTGGACGTTGGCGAAATTGCAGCCGAACAGTTCCTTGGCGCGTTCGATCGCCAGCGTTTCGACCACGTCGGCATAGTCGCAGCCGCCGTAATAACGCTTGCCCGGATAGCCTTCGGCATATTTGTTGGTGAACACGCTGCCGGTCGCTTCGAGGACCGCGGTGGACGCGATGTTCTCACTCGCGATCAGTTCGATCTTATCCTGCTGGCGCTTCAGTTCGTTGCGGACTGCCGCATGGATTTCGGGATCGGCTTGTTCGAGCGTGTCGTTCCAGAAACGGTTGTCGGTCATGCTTGTCCTTAGCAACTTGGGTTCGAGAGCTTGTCGACGCGGCGCTGGTGGCGCCCGCCGGTGAATTCGGTTTCGAGAAAGGCGGTGACGCAGGCCTTGGCCATGTCCACCCCGATGAGCCGCGCGCCCAGCGCAATGCAATTCGCGTCGTTATGTTCGCGGCACAGGCTGGCGGAAAGCGGTTCGGAAACGAGTGCGCACCGGAGTTTCGGATTGCGGTTCACGCTCATCGAAATGCCGATGCCGCTGCCGCACAGCGCGATGCCGCGTTCTGCCGTGCCGTCTGCCACGACTTCTGCCAGCCTGTAACCGAAGTCGGGATAATCGACGCTGTCGGTGGTTTCGGGCCCGAGGTCGGCGACTTCGTGACCCATCTCGATAAGCCAGTCGCGCAGAACTTCTTTCAGTTCGATGGCGGCATGGTCGGATGCAAGGGCGATACGCATGGTGAGCCCCATAGGTGCTGACGGCGATTCTCTCCACCCCGTTCGCTACCCTCTTACACACGAATATGCCGCCGGACGCAGAACTTGGTCAAATTCCTTAATAAATTGCGATTAGGGCCATAGGTATGACGATGCTCGCTCCTTCAATGCTGGTGCCCGCCGCGGCATCGAGACTCTCGGTCGAACCGCTCCAGAATTCGTCGATCGACAGGATCCTGCACGCCGTTCGTGTGCATCTAGGTACCGAGATCGCCTTCGTTTCGCGCTATGTCGAAAATAACGAGAAGGAACTGACGCATGTCGATTCCGATCTTGATTTGCCGATGGGGCCGGGCTTCCGCGATCCGCGCGAAAACAGTTATTGCTGGCATATCGCGGAGGGGCGGCTGCCCGAGCTGATACAGGATCCGGCGGACCATCCCTTTACCGGCACCATGGCGATCACCGAATTCCTGCCGGTAGGTTGCCACCTCAATACGCCGCTGCGCTTGTCCGATGGCACGCTATACGGAAGCTTCTGCTGCCTGAGCCGAAATCCCGACCGGAGCATGACGCAGCGCGATGTCGATGTGCTTCGAGCCTTCGCCGCCCTGGCAGTCGAGCAGATCGAGGACAATCTGGAAAAGGACCAGCGCCTGAGCAGGCTGGACGCACGGATCAGCGGGCTGATCGAGAGCAGCGGGATGCAGATCGTCCAGCAACCGATTCATTCGATCGGGGCGGGAAAGCCGGTAGGGGTGGAGTGCCTCGCTCGTTTTCCCGACGCGATGATACGCAGCCCCGACAAGTGGTTCGACGAGGCTGCGGAGATCGGGCGAGGAGTGGAGCTCGAGTTGCTCGCAATTCAGTGCGCGCTTGCCAGTGCCGATCTGATCCCGTCCGATTTCTACGTCTCGGTCAATGCGTCGCCTGAAGCGATAATGTCCGGCGCGCTAGAGGCCATTCTTGAAAGCGCAGGTCCAAGAAACATCGTCGTCGAGGTAACCGAGCATCAGCAGGTCAGCGATTTTGCAGCATTGCGCGAGGCTCTCGAGCCGATCTCCCGCTACGCCCGCATCGCGATCGATGATGTCGGGTCGGGATATGCCGGATTGCGACATTTGGTCGATCTTTCACCGGGCCTGCTGAAACTGGATATGAGCCTGACGCGCGATATCCATGAAGATGTGGCCCGACGCGCGCTAGTGGGAGCAATGGTTCGTTTCGCCGAAGCGATAGGATCGAAACTCATTGCCGAGGGCATCGAGTGTCCTGCCGAGGCGACCGTTCTGCAGGATCTGGGTGTCGAATACGGGCAGGGGTATCTCTACGCGAAGCCGATGCCGATTCAGGAAGCTGTTCGGTACCTGAAGAGAAACTGACCAACTTGCAGAGGTCTATCCCGTGAGGGGAGACCGCTTTTCATTCGCGTCAATTCCTACCGGAAATTTCGTCTGCGGTCTGCACTATCTGCACCAGCGAATATGGCTTGGTCAGCGTGGGAACCTGGGCGAAGTCTTCCGGGTGTTCCGCATCGCCATAGCCGGTTGCGAAAACAAAGGGGATTCCCTTGTCTTTCAGTTGATAGGCGAGAGGATAACTCTTCTCTCCATGTAGGTTCACGTCGAGAATCGCGAAATCGTAATTCTCATGCGAGAGAGTTTCCGTCGCCTCGCTCAACGAACTGGCGACCACTACAGTTGCACCTTGGTCGATCAACATATCTTCAAGAGCGAAAGCGATGATCGGTTCGTCTTCCAGGATCAGGACATGCTTGTCGGACAGATTCATATTCTACCCTCGATACGGCAGTGAAGACCGGTGTCGCGATAATCGATACTCGTGCGGCTCTGAGGGCTTCCGAGCCCTCGCTTGATCAGCCTCGTACCGAAGCCACTCCTGCTCGGTTCGTCGACAACGGGACCGCCATGCTCCTGCCAGTCGATAATCAAGGATTTTTCCTTACCCGTATTCTCGGTGTTCCAGGTGATATCGACGAATCCCTCGTCATTTGAAAGCGCCCCGTATTTCAAGGCATTGGTACTCAGTTCATGAACGATCATGGAAAGTGCAACAGCCGCCTGAGGGGCGAGCACGACGGATGGGCCATCGAGCGAATAGCGTGCGGAATCGAAACCTGCAGCCGCTTCGAGCGAGCCTTCGACGATCGTTCGCAAATCGGCGGATTCCCAGCTTCGTTCGGTAAGAAGATTATGCGCGCTCGCCAGAGCTGCGATACGATCCGTGAATACTTTCAGGCCGTGCGAACCTCCGTTGTCACGGAATGATTGGTGCGCAAGGCTCTGAACGACCGCCAGGGTGTTCTTTACCCGATGATTCAGTTCATTGATGAGAACCCGCTGGTGCTCTTCGAAGGCGACCTCTTCGGTGACGTCGTGGCCCTGCACCAGAATCCCCCGAAAGCCTTCCGCCCCATGGATCGGCTGGTAGATGAACTCGAGGAAGCGTGCTTCCAGCTCGTCATTGTCTCCGGTCTTGAGCAGGACCCTTTCCCTCTTGCCGAAGTAGGGCCGATCATTCTCGTGGACCTTGTCGAGCAGGGTGACGAAGCCTTGGTCGATAACTTCGGGCAGGGCCTCTGCCACGGTCTTGCCGACGAGGTCGCGCTGACCGACCAACTGGCGATATGCGGCATTCGCCATGATGAACCGATGGCTCCGGCCGCTGACCACCGCCACGAAGCCCGGTGCCTGTTCAAGGAGCGCGCGGAAGCGTTCGAGCTGTTTTGTCGCACCCTGATATCGCTGTTCGACCGCCTCGGCACGGCGTGCCACCCCGGCAGCATCCCGCTCGGAGCCGGACTGATCCATACCCGTGATCTTAACGGTGTGTTGGAGAACGTATTCGACGTTCCCTTCACCGTCGAGAAAGGGCGTATGGGTCGCGCTCCACACATGCGTGTCGAAACCGCCTTCTGCATTCGGTATCTGGTAAGGGATATGAGCGATCTCGTCCGGTTCGCCGGTTGTGAGAACTCTCTCGAACGACGACTTCAACTGGCGATAGCTCTCGCCTTCGCTGGGGAAGGCTTCGAACATGCCCCTGCCTTCGATTTCGCCCAAATTCCTGCCCGTCACCCTCAGATAGGCATTGTTGGCCCAAAGTATGTTCAGCGATGGATCGAGGATGACATAGGGGTTGGGGGAATGGGCAAGCACTTTCTGGAAGTCGATATTCATTCCCGGCACCAGTCTGGCGAGGCTTTGCGGTCTGCCACAAAGCCTTCGCTCAATTCGCCCAACCACATGCAGTGAGGAAAGCGCGGGAGAGAATACCGTTCCTGTCTTTTGATAAGCAGGTCGGCGCAGTGTGACACTTCGGTCACAAATCGTCCTGACGGTGCAGTCCTACTATTGATCGAGGAAGCTGCGCATCTTGCGGCTGCGGCTGGGATGCTTGAGCTTGCGCAGGGCCTTGGCCTCGATCTGACGGATACGTTCGCGCGTGACCGAGAACTGCTGGCCCACCTCTTCGAGGGTGTGGTCCGTGTTCATCCCGATGCCGAAACGCATGCGCAGCACGCGTTCTTCGCGCGGGGTGAGGCTGGCCAGGACCCGGGTGACCGTTTCCTTGAGGTTTGCCTGGATAGCGGCATCGACCGGGATGATTGCGTTCTTGTCCTCAATGAAATCGCCGAGGTGGCTGTCTTCCTCGTCGCCGATCGGGGTTTCGAGGCTGATTGGCTCCTTGGCGATCTTCATCACCTTGCGAACCTTTTCGAGCGGCATGGAGAGTTTCTCCGCCATCTCTTCGGGCGTGGGTTCGCGGCCTTGATCATGCAGGAACTGGCGCGAGCAGCGTACCAGCTTGTTGATCGTCTCGATCATGTGGACCGGGATGCGGATCGTGCGCGCCTGGTCGGCGATCGAGCGGGTGATCGCCTGCCTGATCCACCAGGTCGCATAGGTGCTGAACTTGTAGCCGCGGCGGTATTCGAACTTGTCGACCGCCTTCATCAACCCGATGTTGCCTTCTTGGATCAGGTCGAGGAATTGCAACCCGCGATTGGTGTATTTCTTTGCAATCGAAATCACGAGGCGCAGGTTCGCCTCGACCATTTCCTTCTTGGCGATACGCGCCTCGCGCTCGCCCTTCTGGACCATGTTCACGATGCGGCGGAATTCGGGCAGGGCCATGCCGGTGGCGCTGGCGATATCCGAAATCTCGGTGCGGATACGGTCGATCGCGTCGGCTTCCTTATCGGCGAAGGCAGCCCACTTCTTGTCCTTCTTGACGCGGTCGTCCATCCAGTTGTCGTCGAGTTCGTTACCGATATAGGCATCGAGGAAATCGACGCGCTTGACCTTGTGACGCTCGGCCAGGCGCAGCATCTGGCCGCCGAGTGCGGTCAGGCGGCGGTTGAAGGCGTAAAGATTGTCGACCAGGAATTCGATCTTGGTCGCATGGAACTGGACGCTTTCGACTTCTGCGGTCAACTGGTCGGAAAGCGCTTCGTACTTCTTTTCCTTGGCGGGCGGGAAAGCATCGCCGCGGCCCAGCACATCGACGCGCTCGGCCTGGAGCTTCTCGAATTTACCGAACAGGTCCTTGATCCGCGCGAAGCGTTCGATGGCATCGGGCTTGAGCGCCGCTTCCATCTGGGCGAGCGACATGGTGTTGTCCTCGTCGTCATCGTCGTCTGACTTGGACGAACCTTCCTCGCCGTCTTCGCTCTCGGAATCGGAATCGTCATCCTCCTCCTCGTCATCGTCGCGGATGGTCGGACCGGCGGTTTCTTCCGAAATCTCGCCGTCGTCGTCATCGTCCTCCGCGCCTTCTGCCAGCTTGTCTGCCGGTGGCTCCTTGGAAAGCATGGCATCAAGATCGAGGATCTCGCGCAGTTGCATTTCCTCGTTGTTGAGCGCTTCGGACCACTGGATGATGGCGTGGAACGTGATCGGGCTCTGGCACAGGCCCATGATCATCATGTCGCGGCCGGCTTCGATCCGCTTGGCGATGGCGATTTCGCCCTCGCGGCTGAGCAGTTCCACCGCGCCCATTTCGCGCAGATACATGCGGACCGGATCGTCTGTCCGTTCGCCGGCGGCGAGCTTTTTCGGCGCGGCCTTCTTGGTTTCCTTCTCCTTCGCGGAGGAAGGTGCGGGCGCAATTTCCTCGATCTCGTCTTCCTGTTCGGCATCCTCGTCGTTCTCGACGATCTGCACGCCCATTTCGGACAAGGCGGACTGGATGTCCTCGATCTGGTCGGAACTCATCTCGCCCTGCGGCAGGGCATCGTTGAGCTCGTCATAGGTGACGTAGCCCTTTTTCTTCGCCTTGGTGATGAGCTTCTTGATCGACGCTTCATTGAGATCGATGAGGGGAGCGTCGTCCTTGTCGCCAGACTTCGATTTGGTGGCCATAAACTGCAATCGGTCCGTTCTATGCACCGCCCGCAGGTTCTGTACCCTGCGCGCTGTCTCTATCCTTGGTGGCCGACGAAGCGGCCCTTCGACTTGCCATGTGTCCGAGTCGCGCCTCGAATTCCAGCTTCCGCTTCAACAAACGCTGTTGTTCGGCGAAAGCTCCTTCGGGGTCGGTTTCGAATCGCGCAGTCGCCTCTGCGAGCGCAGCTTCGAGCGCCGGCCTTTCGACCAGCAACGACACGGCTTCAGCCAGATCCTCGCGCGCATTAACCGGGTCGGTGCCTTTATCTAGAAAAGCGAAACGGGTGTTTGCCGGTGGGGCGGGTAGGCCTTCTGGCAGCGATATGGGCGATTGGGCGTGCGAATCAAGCATTTCCGCAGCGGCAAGTAAGGAATCTATCGCAGGGCCGACATTTCGGTCACGCGCGGCGAAGCGCGAAAGGGCCGCTTCGTGCCGGGCGATCTCGCCGGGATGGCGCAAAAGTCCGTGGATTACAGCGCTTGAAAGGGTGTCACGCGAACCGCCCGACATGGCGTGTTTCAGCCGGGCAGCAGTCTCGGGGGAAAGGCGGGGCGGGGGCGGTTTGAAACCGCCTTGCCATTGTCCACGCGGCTTGAATTCCCGGGGAGGGCGGGGCGGAAAGGCGAAATTGGAGAATCGCTCGAGCAGTTCGCGCTTGTAGAGCGCCTTGATATCGGGGTGCTGGATTGCGTCGACATGGTTCAGCAGGCGCTCCTTGAGCCCGGCTTTCTCTTCGGGAGAATTGAGCGGCATGGCATCGCGCTCGAAGGCCCAAAGCGTATCGAGCAGGCTTTCGGGATTGGCGAGAAGTTCCTCCATTGCGGCGGTGCCCCTCTCGCGCAGGAGATCGTCCGGGTCCTTGCCTGCGGGCATGCGCACGATGGCGAGCGAATGGCCCGGACGAAGCATCGGAAGCACGCGTCCGATTGCGCGCATGGCTGCGCGTTGCCCGGCGTTATCGCCGTCGAAGCACAGAATCGGCCGTTCCACCTGGCGCCAGAGAAGCTCGATCTGGTGCTCGGTCAGCGCCGTGCCGAGTGGCGCGACGGCTTCCGCGATACCGGCATTCGCGAGCGCGATAGCGTCCATATAGCCTTCAACGACCACGATACGTCCGCTCTGACGGGCGGCAGGCGCGGCGCGGTGCAGATTGTAGAGCGTGCGTCCCTTGTCGAAGAGCGGCGTGTCGGGGCTGTTGAGATATTTCGGCCCATGCGCCTCCGCATCCAGGATGCGTCCGCCGAATGCGATCACCCGGCCGCGCGTGTCCTGGATGGGCAGCATCAGGCGGTCCCTGAAACGGTCGTAGGGATCCTTGCCCTCGACCTCGATCCGCATCCCCGCTTCGACGAGCATGGATTCATCGAAGGGCAGGGCGTTCTTGAGAGCCTGCCGGTCGGACGGTGCGAAGCCGAAGCCGAATTCGCGCACCACTCTGTCGGAAAAGCCCCGGTTCTTCAGATAGGTCCGCGCCTCGGCGCCTTCGGATGAGGAGAGTCGATCGACGAACCACTGCTGCGCCGCGGATGTGACATCATGCAGGCTCGCCCGCTTTTCCGCCCTTTCCGCAGATCGCGGGTCGGGTGCCGGAACTTCCATCCCGGCTTCGGCGGCCAGTTCCTTTACCGCATCCATGAAGGGCATGCCGCGCTGGTCGGTCAGCCAGCGGATTGCGTCGCCATGTGCCTCGCAGCCGAAGCAGTGGTAGAATCCCTTTTCGTCGTTGACGTAAAAGCTGGGCGTCTTCTCGTTGTGGAAGGGGCAGCAGGCTTTGAACTCGCGCCCCGCCTTGGTCAGCCTGACCGTGCGGCCGATCACAGCGGACAGCGTCGTCCGCATGCGCAATTCGTCCAGCCATTGGGGTGAGAGGGCCATGCCCTTTCCCTACAACGGCGGGCTGCCAATCGCTAGTTCGCGCGCGGTGCCCCTGCCGGTTTTTCTTCGGCGGGGAAGGGGCCCTTGGCGACCGCCTGATTGCCATCGACCTCCAGCAGATAGGCATCGGCGGGACCCGCAGGGGGCAGGGTGGATTGCCACCAGAACGTCAGCGACGAACCCGGCTCCCAACTGCCCTGCGTCACACGCCAGATGATGCGTCCATCATCGCTGGTGATGGAAATCGCATCCTCACTGCCGAGCGCTGCCATCGCCTCGGCATTCGAATAGCCGACTGCGCGGTTGAAGCCGTGGGCTCTCTCCGTAGTTCGAAAGAGAGTAGGCGGGCTTTCGACCACCTCGGGCCCTTCGGTCGGCTCCGCTTCGGGTTCCTCTATATCGATAAGCGTCACGCGGTGGACATAGGTGTAGATGGTGCCTTCGGGCATTTCGCCCGGCTTGCATTCCTCGGTGCTCTCGGGACAGGCGACGAAGCTCACCATCTTGCCGATTTCACGATTTCCGGCGCTCAATACGGTTTCCACCTCAGGGCCCTGAGGCCCGACGATTTTCGCACCGAGCGTGGACAGGTCGAGGTCGGCCGCGGCCAGCGTACGGGGCTGGGCGACCGTGGGCGTCGGGGTGGGTGCAGGCTCGGGTTCGCTCTGGGAACAGGCCGCAAGGGCAAGCGGCGCGATCAGTAGCAGCTTCCTCAAGACAGGGCCTCCTTCACCAGCCCGCTCGCCTTGCTCATATCCAGGGTGGCGCCGTGGCGCGCTTTCAGTTCGGCCATGACCTTGCCCATGTCTTTCATACCTTCCGCACCGGTATCGGCCTTGATCTGCGCGATGGCGGCGCGGGTTTCGTCTTCGCTCATCTGCTTGGGCAGGAATTCCTCGATGACGGCGAGTTCGGCCTTCTCCTTGTCCGCCAGTTCCTGGCGGCCGCCGCTTTCATACATCTCGATCGATTCGCGGCGCTGCTTGGCCATCTTCATCAGCACATCGGTGACCAGCTCGTCATCACCCGGCTTCTTGTCCGAAGTCCGCAGCTCGATATCGCGGTCCTTGATCTTCGCCCCGATGAGGCGGAGCGCCGCGGTGCGCTCCTTTTCCTTGGCCTTCATGGCGGTGACTGTTTCGGACTGGATCTGTTCGCGGAGCATTTTGTCTCTTCTTGTTTAAACTGTGGATGTTTCGCCCTTCATTTAATGGAAGGTCGCGGAAAGCCAAGTGTTCCGCCGGGCAAGGTCATAAAGCGGCGCTTGACGGGACTCGTCGCTGGCCCTAGCGGCTGGGACTTAGCACACATCGCTGGAAACCCCTTACCCGGAGCGCCCATGGCCCTGTCCGCATTTTCGCACGCGCAACCCAAAGATGCGACGGGAGTCCTCGTTCTGGCAGATGGCACCTGCATCTGGGGCAAGGGCTTCGGCGCGTCCGGCAGCGCGGTGGGCGAAGTCTGCTTCAATACCGCGATGACCGGATACCAGGAGGTGATGACCGATCCCTCCTACGACAGCCAGATCGTCACCTTCACCTTCCCGCATATCGGCAATGTCGGCGCGAACGAGGAAGACGTGGAGAGCCGCGGGCTGGGCGCAGTCGGCCTCGTCGTGCGGCAGGACGTGACCCGCCATTCGAATTTCCGTGCCCGCGACGAATTCGTGGAGTGGTGCGTGCGGCACGGCAAGATCGGCCTGTCCGGCGTGGACACGCGGGCGCTGACCCGGCGCATCCGCATTCAGGGCGCACCCAACGCCGTAATCGCACATAATCCGCGCGGCCAGTTCGACATGAAGGCGCTCAAGAAGCAGGCCGCCGAATGGAGCGGCCTGGAAGGGCTCGACCTCGTGCCCGGCGTGACCCGCGATACGCACGAAGACTGGAAGGGCGGCTACTGGCAGCTCGGCACCGGCTATGCAGAAGCCGACAATGCAAAACCACATGTGGTGGCGATCGATTATGGCGCGAAGGACAATATCTTCCGCAACCTCGTGAAAGCGGGCGCGAAGGTCACGGTCGTGCCGGCACGCACCAGCCTTGATGACATTCTCGCGCTGGAACCGGACGGCGTGTTCCTTTCCAACGGTCCAGGGGATCCGGCGGCGACAGGCGAATATGCCGTGCCGGTGATCAAGGGACTGCTAGAGCGCGACGTGCCGCTATTCGGTATCTGCCTCGGCCACCAGATGCTCGGACTTGCCGTAGGGGCGAAAACCGCCAAGATGTTCCAGGGCCACCGCGGCGCAAACCACCCCGTCCAGCGGGTCGGGGAAGGGTGGGGCGAAAGCACCGGCCTCGTCGAGATCACCAGCATGAACCACGGCTTCGCGGTCGACGGCGAAACCTTGCCCGACGGTGTGGAGCAGACCCACGTCTCGCTATTCGACGGCACCAATTGCGGGATCAGCATCAAGGGCAAGAAGGCGTTCGGGGTGCAGTATCACCCCGAGGCATCGCCGGGGCCGCAGGATAGCTTCTACCTGTTCGAGAAGTTTGTGGGGATGTTGGTATGATGAATCTGCCAACTATTCTTCGTCAGACTTCAACAAAGCGAACTAGCGCACTCTCTGAAGGGTCGAAGTTGTGTGGAATTATTCTTGCAATTTGTGCGGCACCATTGTTCGTCGTCGAAGGTTGGATGGCAATTTGGTTGCTCTCGATAATTTCGCTCGTGGGCCTCGGGACGTTTGGTCTGTGGTTTTATAAAGAATTGAAAGGCAAAAATCTTCCCACGGAAGAACACACAGAAAACATGGCAGCTATCTCTTTGATGGGACAAAACCGCGACGGAAAAGAGCCGATCATCGAAGCGATTATGGACGAAACTCCTGTGGCAAACCCCCGACTTGGACAGGGGGAGCAAGCGCAATGACAAATTTTGTCTACGTTCTTTCCTACAATGCATTCGCGGCTAACCCAAGCGATAGCCAAGTACAGATTTTTATGAAGTCACACCGTGACATCGATAGGTGGTATCTGCCGTTTTTGGGTACATACATTTTTAAGTCTCATCGCGGAGTGCAGGAGCTGGCACCCGAGTTTCGGCAATTTTTCGGAGAGACTTTTTTCACACTCACTTACGCCGTTCCTCATTTCATGGGCGGTTCTCTCCCTTCAAGCGTGTGGCACTGGATAAATGACCTGCCGCCTCCCCCTCCTACGCTGGGAAGCTCTTCATAATGCCCAAACGCACTGACATCTCCTCTATCCTCGTCATCGGCGCTGGCCCGATCATCATCGGCCAGGCCTGCGAATTCGACTATTCCGGTACGCAGGCGATCAAGGCGCTGAAGGAGGAGGGCTACCGGGTCATCCTGGTCAACTCCAACCCCGCCACGATCATGACCGATCCGGAAATGGCCGACGCAACATATGTCGAGCCGATCACGCCCGAGATCGTAGCTAAGATCATCGCCAAGGAGCGGCCCGACGCGGTGCTGCCGACGATGGGCGGGCAGACCGCGCTTAACTGCGCGCTGGCGCTCTATCATGACGGCACGCTGGAGAAATACGGGGTCCAGATGATCGGCGCCGATGCGGACGCCATCGACAAGGCTGAGAACCGCCAGCGCTTCCGCGAGGCAATGGACAAGATCGGCCTCGAAAGCGCGCGCAGCGGCGTGGCCAAGACCGTGGACGAGGCTTACGCCGTGCTGGAACGCACCGGCCTGCCTGCCATCATCCGGCCCAGCTTCACGCTTGGCGGGACCGGGGGAGGCATTGCCTACAACCGGGCCGAGTTCGAGCGGATCGTGCGCGAAGGTCTCGACGCTTCGCCCACCACCGAAGTCCTGATCGAGGAATCGCTCCTCGGCTGGAAGGAATACGAGATGGAGGTGGTGCGCGACCGCAAGGACAATTGCATCATCATCTGTTCGATCGAGAACGTCGATCCGATGGGCGTGCACACGGGGGATTCCATAACCGTCGCGCCGGCGCTGACGCTGACCGACAAGGAATACCAGATCATGCGCACCGCCAGCATCGAGGTGCTGCGTGAAATCGGTGTGGAAACAGGTGGTTCGAACGTACAGTTCGCAGTCAATCCGAAGGACGGGCGCCTGATCGTCATCGAGATGAACCCGCGCGTTTCGCGATCTTCCGCACTGGCATCCAAGGCCACCGGCTTCCCCATCGCGCGGGTCGCTGCGAAGCTGGCGGTAGGCTATACGCTGGACGAGGTGCAGAACGAGATCACCGGCGCGACTCCGGCCAGTTTCGAGCCGACGATCGACTATGTCGTCACCAAGATCCCGCGCTTCGCCTTCGAGAAATTCAAGGGGGCAAAGCCTGAGCTGTCGACCGCAATGAAATCGGTCGGAGAGGTGATGGCGATCGGCCGATGTTTTGCGGAATCGGTCCAGAAGGCCTTGCGCGGCCTCGAAACCGGCCTCGACGGCTTCAACCGCGTGCCAGAACTCGAAGGCGTCAGCCGGGAAAAGATCACCGCTGCATTGAGCCAGCGCACACCCGACCGCATCCTCCGGATCGCGCAGGCTTTCCGCGAGGAATTCACCGTCGAGGAAGTGGCCCAAATCACCGGTTTCGACCCGTGGTTCCTGCGCCAGATCGAAGCGATCATCTACGAAGAGAACATGCTGGGCCATAATGGTCTTCCGCGTGACGAGGCGGAAATGCGCCGCCTGAAAGCAATGGGCTTTTCCGACAAGCGCCTCGCCACGCTGGCGGTGCGTTCGGTCGGTGTTGCGGGCGGCATGGCCGAAACGCAGGCGCGGCGTTCGGGCCTGCTGCACGATGCCCTTCGCGCCATGGCCGGTGCGACTTCGGAGCAGGAAGTGCGCAAGCTGCGCCACAAGCTCGGCGTCTATCCGGTCTACAAGCGGATCGACAGCTGCGCCGCCGAATTCGAAGCGGTGACGCCCTATATGTACTCGACTTACGAGGCCCCAAGTTTCGGTGAGCCCGAAGACGAGGCCGAGCCGAGCGACGCCAAGAAGATCGTCATCCTCGGCGGCGGTCCCAACCGGATCGGGCAAGGTATCGAATTCGATTACTGCTGCGTCCACGCCTGCTTCGCGCTGGCAGAAGCCGGGTTCGAGACCATCATGGTCAACTGCAACCCGGAAACGGTCTCCACCGATTACGACACTTCCGACCGCCTCTATTTCGAACCGCTGACCGAGGAAGACGTGCTGGAGATCATGCGCGTCGAAATGTCCAAGGGCGAAGTGGTCGGTGTGATCGTTCAGTTCGGCGGGCAGACCCCGCTGAAACTGGCCGCCGCGCTGGAGCGCGAGGGGATCCCCATCCTCGGCACCAGTCCCGATGCGATCGACCTCGCCGAAGACCGCGAACGCTTTGCCCGCCTAGTCAACCAGTTGAAGCTCAAGCAGCCGCTCAATGGCATAGCAAAGAGCCGCGACGAGGCGGTGGCTGCCGCTTCGCGCATCGGTTATCCTGTTCTCCTTCGCCCGAGTTACGTGCTTGGTGGCCGAGCCATGGAAATCGTCGACAGTGAAGCGCAGCTCGATGATTACATCGCGACCGCGGTTAATGTTTCGGGCGACAGCCCAGTGCTGGTCGACCAGTACCTGCGCGACGCGGTGGAATGCGACGTCGATGTGGTAGCCGACGGCAATGAAGTCCGCATAGCAGGCGTCATGCAGCATATCGAGGAGGCGGGTGTCCATTCGGGTGACAGCGCCTGTACCTTGCCGCCCTACAGCCTTCCTGCGGAAATCATCGAGGAGATGGAGCGTCAGGCGACTGCGCTCGCCGAAGCGCTGGAAGTGCGCGGCCTGATGAACGTCCAGTTCGCGGTGAAGGATGGCGAGGTTTACCTGATCGAGGTCAATCCGCGCGCGAGCCGCACGGTGCCCTTCGTCGCCAAGGCCATCGGGCGGCCCATCGCCAAGATCGCTGCCCGCGTGATGGCGGGTGAGCCCCTGTCCAGCTTCGAGCCCTTCGACCTCAAGCCGGGCCACATGGCGGTGAAGGAAGCCGTTTTTCCTTTCGCGCGTTTCCCCGGTTCTGACCCAGTGCTTTCGCCCGAGATGAAATCCACCGGCGAAGTGATGGGCATCGACCGCAGCTTCCCGGCCGCGTTCTACAAGTCGCAGCTCGGTGCGGGAATGCAGCTGCCCACGCAGGGAACGGTGTTCGTTTCGGTGAAGGACAGCGACAAGGAGGTCATCCTCCCCGCCGTGAAGACGATCATCGAGAAGGGTTTCCGCGTCATCGCGACAGGAGGCACCCAGCGGTTCCTGTCAGAACAGGGCCTGGAAGTGGAGCGCGTCAACAAGGTAGCCGAAGGTCGTCCGCATATCGTCGATGCGATTATCGACGGAGAGGTCGCGCTGATTTTCAACTCGACCGAAGGCTGGCAGTCGCTGCTCGACAGTCAGTCGATCCGCGAGGCCGCTCTCGAAAAGAAGCTGCCATACTATACGACGGCGGCGGGCAGCCTGGCCGCAGCGCGGGCAATTGCGGAGGTTTCGACCGAGCAACTTGAAGTGCGTTCCCTGCAAGACTATTATAGCTGACAAGAAACAAACGCGTACCCTCCAAACATTCGGTCACGATACGCACCGCAAGTTCGCGGTGCACGGTCGAATTGTCCGGATCGGTAGGCAAAGCAGGAAGGATTGAAGCCCATGGAAAAAGTGCCGATGCTGGCCGAGGGCTATGAAAAGCTGACCGCCGATCTCAAGGCATTGCGTGCCGAGCGGCCGAAGATCGTCGATGCGATCGAGGAGGCGCGTGCGCATGGCGATCTTTCGGAAAACGCCGAATATCACGCCGCCAAGGAACGCCAAGGCCAGGTCGAAGCGATGATCGGCGATCTGGAAGACAAGATCAGCCGCGCGCAGATCATCGATCCGACCACGCTTTCCGGCGACAAGGTCGTTTTCGGGGCGACCGTTACGCTGCTCGACGAGAACGACAAGCCGGTGAAGTACCAGATCGTCGGACAGACCGAAGCCGATGCTGGCAAGGGCCGGATCAGCTACACTTCGCCGATCGCTCGCGCACTGATCGGCAAGCAGGTCGAGGAAGAAGTCGAAGTCACCGTGCCGAGCGGGGACAAGTTCTACCTGATCGACAAGATCGAATTCGTCTGATCCATATATGAAGCGCCGCCGACCATGCTGCGCTTTCCGATCAAGCGGTATTCTTGGCCCTGTTTACGGGTTCGATGGTCTTCACCATCGCCCAGTTCGTGATCTCGACGCCTTCGATCTCGAAGGTGCGCTTCTTCATCGCCGTATAGCCCGCGCTTTCGAAGGCCGGCTTCGCGATCTCGCTCGCTTCGGTGAAGAGGTGGGTGATCCCGTGGTACTTCGCATATAGCGCTGCCGTTTCCAGCAGGCTCGAGGCGATGCCCTCGTTGGTATGGTCGGGATGGCAGTAGAGATGATCGAGGTGGCCGGTCTGCTCGAGCATGGCATAGGCGACCGGGACCTCGTGGTCGTCCGTGGCGATGAATATCTGTGTCCCGGCATCCGCCTGCGCCTGATAGACTTCCGGACCTGCGAAATTCGACAGCCAGGCTTCGACCTGCTCTTCGCTGTAGGCGTCCGGGCCGATTGCGCCGATGGCCGCGCGTCCGAGCTCGGCGAGCGCTTCGGCATCGCCTTCTTCGAACGAGCGGATCGAATAGCCCATTGCCGAACCCTCAGGCTTCCGGATCGAGCAGCTTGTGCAGGTGGACGATAACGTACTTCATTTCGGCATCGTCCACGGTGCGCTGGGCATTGCCGCGCCAGGCGTCCTCGGCGTCGTCGTAGTTCGAGTAAACGCCCGCAACATGAATGCTCTCCGGGTCGGAGAAGGTGACGCTGCGCGGATCGGTAACCCGGCCGCCCATCACCAGGTAGAGCGTCTGTTTGCTCTCTTTTTCTTCCATTGGTCCGTTCTTTCTCAAGGGAGGAGATAACGGCCACGCCCATAGCGGAAGCGGCGCGACAGGCAACCCTGTCACGCCGCTACTGCAAGTTGGTTTAGGAAGCGTTTAGTCCGTCAGGCGCGCACGCAGATCGCGATAGGCACGCGACGACTTGCGACCGGCCCGGCGCTTGCTTGAACGCAGTTTGTCGCCCATGGAATCGAGACGGTATCCGGTGTCGCGTTTGAGGCGGCGGGCCTGCGTACCGGCAGCATCGCCGAAGTCTTCGATCTTGTCGCCCGCTCCTTCCAGCATCGAAAGCCCGTAGGCGAGGGCAGTATCCGCTGCATAGGCCGCGAATGCACCACCGCGCCTGCCGAGATCGCGTCCACGGCGCGTCATCGCACCGATAACGAGACCTATGGTGATTGCACCGGCAATGGTGGCCACCGGGTGCCGCTTGGCGAAATCGACGGCACTGTCCGCGACATCCTTCGCCTGGTTCATCAAGCTGCGTTCCTCGTTCCGCTGCTCGCCTGCTTCAATACGGGCGCGGAGCTGGTCACGCTTTTCCTGATCGGTAAGCTTGCCGTCGGCGCTGATCGGGGTGACGTTGGTTTCGGCGGTGTCTGCCATGATTTTCCTCATTATTTCGTGTTCGCTAACCCAACGGTTTCAGCGACCGAAGTGTTCCGCCGGTTCGTCCCGAAGGTCCCACCCGTCGCCTTCTTCTTCTTCTTCGGCCTCGGGACCAAATCCGAAGATCGAAAGGATAGGGTTGCGGGCAAACCACACCACAATGGCGGCGACCAGGGCCGCAAGGGCGCCTTTGTTATCTTCCGCCACATCGATCGCCTCTTCATAGAGATCGATCGCACCTTCCTTGGCGCGGTCGATGATCCGCGTTCCGATGCTCTTCTGAACAAGGTCCGTCTTGAGGTGCTGTATGTCGGCTTCGAGAAGGGCCCGCGCGGAATCACGGAGGTACTTGTCTTCCAGCATGCGGATCTTGCGATCGCTCATTTTTCCTCATCCGAAAAAGCCGCGCGAATGTCGTCGATCCGCTTCTTGAGCATGCGCAATAACACGATGCCCACCACGATGAGTGTGAGCGAGACAATGGCCGTGGCGATCCACGGACCCACCAGCGGCATCAACGCGATAACGACACCTACGGTGAGGGCGATCAGCGCAAGGTGCAACACGCCGAAAGCGCCGAAGCCGAGGGCGACGGCGCTTTTCAGCCGGTTGGCGGTATAGCCTGCACGGCTCTTCTGATAGGCGACCTCCGCCTCGGCGTAGGTCTTGCCATCTTCGAACAGGGCAAGAAGATCATCGGCAAGGGAAGGGCCGTGTGGCGCCTCGTCCTCGTGATGAACATCGTGCTCGTCAGGCGTGTCGAGCGGGCTTTCGTAGCCCGCCCGGTCCCTTGGTTCTTCGTCCAGCATCCCGCTCCCTGTTTCCGGAGCGATCAGCGACGAAACAGGCGCGAGAGCAAGAAACCGGCCACGGCCGCGATGCCGATCGCGGTTCCCGGGCTCTTGCGGACAAATTCGCGGCTATCTTCGACAAGATCGTCGACGCTCTTCTGGTCGAGCTTGGCGGCATAGTCCTCGAGCGCAGTGGACGCGCTGCGGGCATATTCACCATATTTCGCGCCGAGCTTTTCGTCGACCTGATGCGCGTTCTCATTGATCGTGCGGCTGAGCGAACGGAGGCCTTCGCTGGTCTTGACCTTGCCTTCGGTGGCAAGCTCCCGCCCCTTGACCTTGGCGTCCTTGCCGTAGGTCTTGGCTTCGCTGACCCAGTCCTGGCTCTTGTCCTTGGCTTGACCGCGATAGGAAGCGGCACGCTCGCGACCCTCAGCTTTAAGCGCGGCGGCACCGGCCTTTGCTTCTTCCAGGGCGGCGTTGAAACGGCTCTTGGCTTCGGCGCGGTGCGGATTGGACGCGCCGGTCTTCGATTCCTGTGTCGTGGCAGTGTTGGTCACGGGGGTCATCTCCTTGGCTGCACCCTTCTTGGCCACGGTCTTGCGCGGCTTCTTCGCGGTGCTGGTTTTACTTGCGGTGGTAGTTTTGCGTTTCTTTGGCGTTCCGCCTGCGGTCGTATCGGCCATGCTTCTGTCCTAGCCCTCAATTCGTGATCGTATCCGGGCTCTGGAAAGCGCCCGGTCTTCTATGGTGCAACGCGGCTTGCGCGGGTGTGTTCCGGCGCATAGAGCGCTTCGCGTATTCCCCGATTTGGGGGTGTTTTACACCATTACAACACCAGAGGCCGGAGACTGTTCCGAAATGACCGCAATTATCGATATCCACGCTCGCGAAATTCTCGACAGCCGGGGCAATCCGACGGTGGAAGTCGATGTACTTCTGGAAGACGGCAGCTTCGGCCGCGCGGCAGTACCTTCCGGTGCATCGACCGGTGCGCATGAGGCGGTCGAACTGCGGGACGGGGACAAAGGCCGCTATCTCGGCAAGGGCGTCACCAAGGCAGTCGACGCGGTGAACACCGAAATCCGTGATCTTCTCGTCGGCAATTTCGATGCCGAAGATCAGCGCGACATCGACCATTCGATGATCGCGCTCGACGATACGCACAACAAAGGGCGTCTCGGCGCGAACGGCATTCTCGGCGTCAGCATGGCGACCGCCAAGGCAGCGGCAAACGCACGCGGCCTGCCACTCTACAGCTACATCGGCGGTGTTTCCGCGCATGTCCTGCCGGTTCCTATGATGAACATCATCAACGGCGGCGAACATGCCGATAACCCGATCGACATCCAGGAATTCATGGTCATGCCGGTGGGGGCGGACAGCTTCGCCGAAGCGGCTCGTTGGGGGGCGGAGATTTTCCACACGCTCAAGAAGAAGCTGGGCGAAAAGGGGCTGGCGACCTCGGTCGGTGACGAAGGTGGCTTCGCCCCGAATCTTGCGAGCACCCGAGACGCGCTCGATTTCATCATGGCGTCGATCGAGCAGGCCGGCTTCAAGCCCGGTGATGACGTGGTACTTGCGCTCGACTGCGCCTCGACCGAATTCTTTAAGGACGGCAAATACGAGATCTCGGGCGAGAACCTCTCCCTCGACGGGCCCGAAATGGCCGAATATCTCGACAAGCTCTGCCGTGATTATCCGATCCGTTCGATCGAGGACGGCATGGCCGAGGACGATTTCGAGGGCTGGAAGGCGCTGACCGATCGCATCGGCAAGAGCATCCAACTCGTCGGCGACGACTTGTTCGTCACCAATCCGCAGCGTCTGCGCGAAGGCATCGACCAGGGCCTCGCCAATTCCCTGCTTGTGAAGGTCAACCAGATCGGCACGCTCAGCGAGACACTGGACGCAGTCACCATCGCCAACCGGGCGGGCTACACGGCCGTCATGTCGCACCGCTCGGGTGAAACAGAGGATGCGACGATTGCGGATCTGGCGGTTGCCACCAATTGCGGCCAGATCAAGACCGGCAGCCTCGCACGGTCGGATCGGCTCGCGAAGTACAACCAGCTCATCCGTATCGAGGAAGAACTGGGTGACAGCGCTCTCTATGCCGGTCGAGATTGCTTCGGCAAGATCATCTGCTGACCATCAATCTTCCTTCCGGTTCTTGGGATGTAGCCAGTACTGGTACACCCCCCAGGCATTGATCAGCAGGAGGACGCCGTTCATCGTGGCAAGCGGAATGGCGTCCTCGGTCAGACCGATGTAGATCCAGAGCGCCGAGACGATACAGAACAGGATGAAGCCCCAGGCGGTCGCCCGCCGTCCCAGGTCGAAGGCGATCATCGAGGCCGCCGCGACCGTGCCGATCGAAGCAATCCATTCCAGCGGCCCGTTCATGATTTTCTGTCTCGCATAGAGCCGAGGACGGACGCGGCGTGATTGTGTTCCAAAAACCGCTGTTTATTCAGGCCTCGGTTCGACCTAGCTCGCGAACCGGCTCCGCAGTTCGAGCAGGGCGAGGGCAGCCTTGGCAGCTTCTCCGCCCTTGTCCTTCTGCTTCGGATCGGCGCGAACGAGAGCTTGCGCGTCGTTCTCGACCGTGAGGATGCCGTTGCCGATCGCAATACCGTCCATCGTCAGTGCCATGATGCCGCGTGCGCTTTCCCCAGCCACGATCTCGAAGTGGTAGGTGTCGCCGCGGATCACCACGCCGATGGCGACAAAGCCGTCATAGCGTCCGCTGTCCGCAGCAAGAGAGATCGCGCCGGGTATTTCCAGCGCGCCAGGGACGGTCAGGACCTCTACCGAATGCCCTTCGGCCTCCAGCGCGGACTTCGCACCTGCTATCAACTGGTCGTTGAGATGGTCGTAGAAACGGGCTTCGACAATCAGGAAATTGGCCAAAGGCTTACTCCGGAATGGGCATGTGATCGACGATGTTCAGGCCATAGCCTTCGATCGCGACGACATTGGGTTGTGAATTGCTGAGCAGGATCATGTCTTCCACACCCAGGTCTGCAAGAATTTGCGATCCGATGCCCACGTTACGTTCGGATTCGTTCTGGCCATAGCCCGAAGCGGGCCGGCCGGTGATAATCACGATGACGCCCGAGCCATGTTCGCCCATCGCCTGCATGGCGCGCTGGAGTGTGCGCTTGCGCGGACCAGGCTTGCCGAGCACGTCGTCGAAAATCGAGATCGGGTGAACACGGGTGAGGGTGGGCTTTCCCTCCTGCACCTCGCCCTTCTGCAGGACATAGCTCTCGCTGCCGTCGATCTTGTTGCGGTAGGTCAGCATCCGCCAGCTTCCCCCGTAATCGGAATCGAAGCTGTCTTCGGCGATGCGTTCTACCAGATGATCGTACCGCATGCGGTATTCGATCAGATCCCGGATCGTCCCGATCTTCATGTCATGCTTGCGCGCGAAGGCGACGAGATCGTCAAGCCGGGCCATCGTACCATCGTCCTTCATGATCTCGCAGATCACGCCCGATGGATTGAGCCCCGCAAGGCGCGAGATATCGACTGCAGCTTCGGTATGTCCAGCGCGGACCAGAACGCCTCCGTCGCGTGCGGTAAGCGGGAAGACATGCCCCGGGGTAACGATGTCCTCGGGACCCTTGGTAGGATCGATGGCGACCGACACCGTTCGCGAACGATCCGCGGCACTGATGCCGGTCGTCACGCCCGTCTTCGCCTCGATCGAAGTGGTGAAGGCGGTCTGCATGCTTTCGCGGTTGTCGCGGCTCATGGGCTGGAGGCCAAGCGCCTTCACGCGCTTGCTGTCCAGCGACAGGCAGATCAGCCCGCGGCCATAGGTGGCCATGAAATTGATGGCATTGGGCGTTGCCATCTGGGCCGGAATAATGAGATCGCCTTCGTTCTCCCGGTCTTCGTCATCGACAAGGATAAACATCCGCCCGTTGCGCGCCTCGTCGATGATTTCCTCGGCACCGACTATGACCGGCGTTTCGTCATTGGCCTCTAGAAAAGCGGCCAATTTGTTGAGCGTATCAGTGGTCGGGTTCCAGCCATCATCCGTACAGTCGCGCAAAGTATTGGCGTGAAGCCCTGCCGCACGTGCGAGGCCAGCCCGGGTCATCAACCCGTTGCCGACCAGGGTGCGAACTTTTTCGATCGTATCCATACCCGCCCATATATCACATCACAATGTGAATTCAATTCACAAATCACATTACGATGCATTTAAAGTCCTATTGCTCGTTGGCCTCGCGGCCATCGTGGCGTGGCGATCACGGCTTGTAGGGTGAGTTTCCAGGGGAGGAGTGAGTTTCTTGGCGCCGACTAGCTGGGCAAGAAAACAGACGTTGGCCAACATCTCTAAAAGGGGATAAGTATCTGAAAGGTTTGGTGGACGCACTAGGGCTCGAACCTAGGACCCGCTGATTAAGAGTCAGCTGCTCTACCAACTGAGCTATGCGTCCACACTCACGGCATGTCTCCGTGCCCGGCCCGGTGGTACGGGCGGCCCCGACTCGGGGAGGCGCTCATATAGCGGCTGTTCTGCGAATGAAAAGTCTCAATGTGGACTTTCAGTCGGCATTTCGACCTTTACCGGCGCGAGGCCTCAGCTGCTCCGTCATCCAGGAGGATCAACCTGGCACCGAAAGGGTCTGTTGGGTCATCCTCGATTCTTGCCAGTCTTTCGAATTCCAGCTTGCGGACACCTCCGAAGCATTCACTGAGGGTGAAGCCGGTTATCTGCGGCAGATCGTAGACCGGAAGGGCGAAACCCTGTTCGGCGCTCCGGTGCAGGATCCGCAGGATGGTGTTCGAAAGTTTTTCGTCATCTTGGCCTTGATGATCCGGGTGGAGGTCGTCTGCCCCTTGATGGCGAGAATCCACTCTCCCTGCAAAGGTGTAGTTGTCCGTTTTCATTGCGCGATCCCTTTTCACAAGGTCCGGATTCCACCGGGCTCCTGCGATCGGGTGTCCACATAGTCGCCGATATGCGCTAAGATAGTCACGCGGCTGGGGGACAGCCACGGCGGTTCAGCGCGAATGCGAACATTTTCGGCAGATATCGAACGGATGGAGGATTGCGAGGCAATCCTTGAATACGTATACTATTCTTGCCGAGAAGAGGGCGCGGCCTGGTTCAGCTATCATTTCACTCCAATTTTCGAATCACCCACTTCGCATAACGCTTTCATCTGGGCGCGGGGCTATCCTCTCGATCTCCAGAAAAAGTATTTCGGAGAGGGATATCGCCAAATCGATCCGGTTCCGCGGCTGACCCTGGAGCATGGCCACATACTTACTTGGCGAAAAGCAATGCAGCTTGCCAAAGGCGATCCCACTGCCAAACGATATATCGAGGAGTTCGGGATCGAGAACTGGGCGGGTTTCGCGCTATACGGTCCACGCAACCGGGATGCGTTCGCTGCGCTGACTTTCCTCGAAGATCCCGAACTGTTCGAAGCAGGGCGTCTGGCACATCTGCACACGTTGCTCCAAACGGCACATCTCCAGATATGCAAGGTGATGGATAATGCAGAGCCAGAAGTGATTTTGTCCGCGCGCGAACGAGAAGTTCTCACATGGATGGGGCGCGGCAAATCGGCGACCGAGACTGCGGAAATTCTGAACATTTCGCCGGAGACGGTCAAAACCTATGTAAAGCGGGTGTACGAAAAACTCGAAGCGAATGACCGGGTGACAGCGACCGTTCGGGCACTGAAACTCGGTCTCGTGAAGCTCTAGGCTTCAGCTGAGGATCAGGCCCGTCCGAGGCGACTTCTGGTTCCATCTGTGAACCATCATCAGCACGCCGATGCAGATCATGTTGGTCATCATCGAGCTGCCGCCGTGACTGATGAAGGGCAGCGGTATGCCCACCACCGGGGCGAAGCCCATTACCATTAACAGATTGATCGCGACGTAGAAGAAGATCGTGGCGGTCATGCCGGCCGCCAGCAGCTTGGCAAACCGGTCGGTACTCGCTTTCGCTACCTTGAGACCCCAGAATAGGATCAGGCCAAAGGCGCCGATTGTGAACAGGCCGCCGGCAAAACCCCATTCTTCGGCCATGGTCGCGAATACGAAATCCGTATGCGGCTCGGGAAGATAGTTGAGGTGGCTTTGCGAACCTTCATTGAAGCCTTTGCCGAACATGCCCCCCGATCCGATTGCGATCTTTGACTGGGTGATTTGATAGCCGTCGCCCAAGGGATCATTTTCAGGATCGAGGAAAGTCAGAACGCGCTTCTGCTGATAGTCCTGAAGCCCCACAAAGAATGCGACGGGTGCCAAAGCGATTGCCGCTATGCCCGAGAGCACGAACCAGCGCAGTGGCAGGCCAGCCAGAAACAGAACGACAAAGCCGCCGAATGCTATGGCAAGCGACGTACCGAGATCGGGCTGCAGAAGTACGAAGGCCATTGGCAGCAAGATGATCGCGGCGGCAGGCATGAGAGCTCGCCACGTCGGCACCATGCCGACGGGAAGCGAGCCGTAGTATTGAGCCAGTGCAAGCACGACTGCCGGTTTCATGAGTTCCGAAGGCTGAATGCGGATCGGGCCGAGTTCAAGCCAGCGCTGGCTCCCGCCTCCGACCTGACCGACGATTTCGACTGCGATCACGAGCAGCAGGATGGCGATATAGGCCGGGTAGGCGAGCAGCCCGACTACATCTCTTCCAAACCGTGAAATAACGACTGCCATGACAATGAAAATGGCAAAACGGATCAAATGCGACTGCGCGTAAGCCTCGAAGTTGCCGGCCGCCGCCGACGTGAGAACAAGTGCACCGAAACCAATCAGCGCGAACAGCGGGAACAGCATCATCCACGGCTGCCGGGCCACGGGCGCTGGAACGATATTGCTCATTCGACCTGATCCTCAGTCATGGAGGACGGGCCGCTGGGCGTTGAAGGAGACGGCGAACCTTCGGCCCGGGAGCTGCGTTGTTGCTGAGCCAGTTCTTCCGATTGACGTTGCGCCAGACGCGCTTCGGCATCAACCTGATCGAAGATCTGTTCGGTGCGCAACGGTACGGGTTCCACAACTTCGCCAGCTGCTGCGGCGTACGCGCGGTACTTGGCCTCGAGCCGCTGCGAGGCGGTGCCACCCCATTGTTCTTCCAGAGGACGCAAGGCCTCCATTCCCTTCACAGGGTCGAAGAGGAAAGTCATCACATCCCGAGCGATTGGATAGGCTGCGCCCGATCCTCCGCCATGTTCAATCACGACGGCGCCAGCATATTTCGGCTTGTCGAAGGGCGCGAAGAAAACGAAGAGCCCATGGTCGCGATATTTCCACGGGCCACTCCTACCGTCCGAAACGCTGAGCGAGACGACCTGTGCCGTTCCCGTCTTGCCCGCCATCTGGATGCCTTCGATCGGCAATCTTGCGCGGCCGGCAGTGCCTGGGCCGTTGACCACATCGCTCATTGCCTGACGAACGTAGTCGATTTCGTCCGAACTGAAATCGAAGTGCTCGAACTTTGGCCTGCGATCATCCATCCGAAGATGCGGCATCACCTTGTACCCAGTCGCAAGTCGTGCACTCATCACGGCAAGCTGGAGTGGATTCACAAGGTAATAGCCCTGTCCGATCGAAGCGTTGACGGTATCGTAAGGTTGCCAGGCCTGATCGTATTTCCGCTGCTTCCACGCAGGGTCCGGGACCGTTCCGTAGAACTGGCTGGCAACGGGCAGGTCGAATTCTTCGCCCAGGCCCATTTTATGCGCCCATTCGGCTACTTTCTGGAAGCCGATCTGTTGCGCGAAGTGATAGAAATAGCTGTCGCAGCTCTGATAAATGGCCTTGGCCATGTCGACCCGGCCATGATTGCTCCAGCAGTTGAAGAACCGGTTTCCGATCCTTCGGCCGCCGCCACACATGATCGCTTCGTCCGGCTTCACACCTGCATCGAGGAAAGCCATGCAATGCATCGGCTTGACGGTAGAACCGGGCGGGTAAAGTCCCTTGAGGACCTTGTTGCGCAGTGGCACGCGCTCGTCCTCGCGCAGCATGGAGTATTCGACCCGGCCAATCCCAGCAGAAAAGCTGTTGGGATCGAAGCTCGGCATGGAAGACATGCACAGTATGTCGCCGCTTTCACAATCCATGACGACGCAGGAGCCGCTTTCAAGTCCGATGCGGCGCGCGGCGTAATCCTGCAAAGGCCCGTCGATCGTCAGCCGTACCGAAGCGCCCTGCCTGTCTTCCCGCGTTTCGAGGTCACGTACAATCCGGCCCGAGGCAGTTACCTCGACACGGCGCGCGCCGGGTTCACCTTGCAATTCCTCCTCGAATTGCGCTTCGAGCGCGTCCTTCCCGATCTTGTAGCCGGGAGTGATGAGGAGGGGATCGGGATTTTCCTCATACTCCTCCGCCGAGGCCGGTCCCACATAGCCGATAAGATGGCCGACGCTGGGGCCTGTGGGATAAAACCGTGAGAAGCCGCGCTGCGGCACGACCCCGGGCAGATCGGGAAGGCGAACGCTTATAGCAGCGAATTGATCGTAATTGAGCCCGGTAGCCACCTCGATTGGCTGGAACCCGCGCGCCTCTTCGATACGCTTCGATATGTCGGCCAAATTGTTTGTCGACAAATCGAGGATATTTGACAGCACGCTGAGCGTCTTTTCCGGATCAGCCAACCGATCCGGAATGACATCGACGCGAAAGTCGGCGCGGTTGGAGGCTAGCGGCGCACCGTTCCGATCGAGTATCCAACCCCGCCGGGGAGGGATGAGCGACAGGTTCACCCTGTTGCTTTCGGACTCCAGCACCCAGCGTTCATTTTCTGCAATGGCGATATAGGCCATGCGGGACGCGAGGATCATCCCGATCCCGCCCATGCCCGCACCGATCACGAAGGTGCGCCGATCGAAAGTGTTGTCGAGAGTGGTCTGGCTGACCAGTTCGCGCGGTTTCGCACCAGTTCTCCGGCGTCCGAACAAACCCATCAGACCCGCCTCCAGCGCCTCAGACGGAGTTCGTCGAGACGGGATACGAAGACGGCTACGAGTGGATAGATCAAAACTGTAAACACGAGTTGGGGCACGATAGCGACGAGCGAGGGCAGGGTGGGCGTGGCACCGGAAAGTAGCCAGCCTGCGCAGAGATAGCTGCCCGCCAATATACCGGCTGTGAACCAGTCCTGCCAGAATGCGCGCCATGGCCAGCGCATTTCCACCGCTTCGATCACGAGTAGAGTGACGGACCAGGTAAGGATCGCGAAGCCGAAGGGTTGCCCGCTGTAGAGATCATCGAACAGCCCAAGCGGGAAACCGGCCCACACGGGGAGCAATCCAGGCCTGACGAGCCGCCAGGCAAGAAGCATGAGAAAGCCCAGCGGGGGTACTATCGGCAGAGCAGAGGCAATCGGAAAGATCGGCAGAAGTGAACCGATCAGGATAGAGCCCCATGGAATGATATTGGCGAGCAGCGGCGAATGCGAACGATTGATGCGGCTGCCGTAGGCATCACTCCGGGCGCGCGGTTCGATCCGCTCCATCAGTCGCCCAGCTCTTCTTCGATCGGTGTCTGCGAGCCGACTACGGCTTCAGGTTCGAAGATCGGTTCTACCGAGACGAAATCGGTCGCCGCAGGATCGCTTACGATGCGCGCGAGTGCCCCGTCGTCGGTCAGTTCGGTTACAATGGCGACAGCTATGCCCGGTGGATAATAGCCACCGGCACCGCTGGTCACGAACATGTCACCCACCGCCAGCGGGTTGATGCCGAGATTGATGAGCTTGATACGCAGGAAGCTGTCCCCGCGGCCTTCGGCGAAAGCGACGGTTTCGCCGCCGGCGCGGATCACAGGCAAGACGCTTTCGCTGTCGGTCAGCAGCAGGACACGCGAGGAGGTCGTCCCGGTTTCGAGGATGCGACCCACGACGCCCCGCGCCGAGCGAACCGGCATTCCCACTTCTACTCCGTCCTCGGAGCCTGCACCGAGATAGGCGAAGCGGCGCGTGCTCGACGCAGTCGAACCGACGAGCCGCGCCACTGCCACGGGCTTGCGCTCTTCGTCCTGCAGATCGAGAAGGCCTTTGAGACGTACATTCTCGCGCCGGAGTGCCTCTGCTTCTGCGAGGCGAATGCGCGCAAGTTCCATCTCGCGCTTCAATTCTGCGTTCTTCGAACCAGCGCGGTAATAGCCGCTGATCGAATCCCACAGGGATTTCGAGCCGGTTCGTGCCACTGCGACCGTCTCCGTGGCCGGAGAGGCGGCATCTTGCGCGGCACCTCTCGGTCCGTCGAATATATCCGGCTGGAAAAAGGATATGCCAAGCAGAACCGCACCGATCAGCGCACCGGCCCCGGCGACGATGTAGCCGGTGAAAAGATTGTATTGCGCTCGCTTGGAATAGCTGGAGCGCCGCTGGCCGCTCGGCGCCATGGCCGGGTCCCCCTTATGCGGTCATCAAGACCCCGCGATAGATCGGATCTTCCATCGCACGTCCCGTTCCCAGCGCCACGCAGGACAACGGGTCTTCCGCGATCGTGACGGGAAGACCGGTTTCTTCGCGAAGATATTCGTCGAGCCCGCCGATCAGCGCTCCGCCGCCGGTGAGCACGATACCTTGGTCGACGATGTCGGCCGCCAGTTCTGGCGCCGTATTCTCCAGTGCGATGCGCACACCTTCGACGATCGCGCCAATCGGTTCGCTGAGCGCTTCGGCGATGTGACCCTGGTTGATCGTAATTTCCTTGGGCACGCCGTTGACGAGATCGCGGCCCTTGATGGTGATCTGTTCGCCAACACCGTCTTCGGGCGGACGTGCGACGCCATAGTCCTTCTTGATACGCTCGGCAGTGCTTTCGCCGATCAGCAGGTTGTGGTGTCGTCGGACATAGGAGACGATGGCTTCATCCATCTTGTCACCGCCGGTGCGGACCGAAGTGGTGTAGGCGAGACCACGCAACGATAGCACCGCGACTTCCGTCGTCCCACCGCCGATATCGACGACCATGGAGCCGACTGGTTCGGTAACCGGCATGTCGGCACCGATGGCCGCAGCCATGGGCTCGAGAATCAGATAGACCTGGCTGGCACCGGCATTCGATGCCGCATCGCGGATTGCGCGACGCTCGACGGAAGTCGAACCCGAGGGGACACAGATGGTGATTTCGGGATAACGCATCAGGCTCTTGCGGCCATTCACCTTGCGGATGAAGTGCTTGATCATTTCCTCTGCCACGTCGAGGTCGGCGATCACGCCGTCACGAAGGGGGCGGATGGCTTCAATCGAGTCGGGCGTCTTGCCCATCATCATCTTCGCATCATCGCCAACGGCTTTGACGCGCTTCATGCCGTTGATCGTTTCGAGCGCAACCACGCTCGGTTCGTTCAGGACGATGCCCTGATCCTGTACGTAAACCAGCGTATTGGCGGTCCCGAGATCGATCGCCATGTTCTGCACGCCAAATTTGAAGATATTATTCCAGAGGCCCATATTCGTTCGATAATCCGTGTGATGTCGGGGTCAGTCGACGGTTGTGAGGAGCCGCGCGCATCCACCCGTGAGGAAACGGTGGCGGAGCCTTAGCGATATTACGCGCCGAAAGCCAAAAATTTCCTTAGGGCAATTGGGGGATAGGCAAACGCGCCGTCTCGGATTCCTCGCGATTCGTCGCTATCGTTGCCTGTCCATGCCTGAAATACGACGCCTGCCCGATACTCTCGTCAACCGCATCGCTGCCGGAGAGGTGGTCGAGCGCCCGTCTTCCGCGCTCAAGGAGCTGGTAGAAAACGCAATCGACGCAGGTGCTTCGCGCATCGCGGTCAAGCTGGTCGAGGGCGGGCTGGCGAGCCTCGAAGTGACCGATGACGGCTGCGGAATGAATCCGGATGAAATGGCTTTGGCGCTGGAACGACATGCGACCTCGAAACTACCCGATGAAGCCATCGAACAGGTGTCGACGCTTGGCTTTCGCGGAGAGGCCCTGCCAAGCATAGCCAGCGTCTCACGGTTCACGCTGGAGAGCCGCCCTCAAGGTGCGGAGCAGGGCTGGAAGCGTGTGGTCGATCATGGCGAATTGATCAGCGAAGGTCCGGCTGCACTGCCACCGGGGACGCTAGTGCGGGTGGAGAATCTGTTCGGCAAGATTCCCGCGCGCCGCAAGTTCCTGCGTACCCCGCGCAGCGAGTATGCAGCCTGTCTGGATGTGGTAAAACGCCTCGCGATGGCGCGGCCTGATGTTGCAATCACGCTCGACCACGGGGATCGCCGCATCCTTGGCCTTCGGGCCGGAGAAGGGCTGGCCAATCGCGTTGCCCAGGTGGTTGCTCGCGAACTCAAGGAAAACGGCGTCGCTATCGATCTGGATCGAGGATCGATGCGACTGACGGGGATCGCGGGTCTGCCTACCTACAACCGTGGCATCGCCGATCACCAATACCTTTTCGTCAATGGCCGTCCGGTGAAGGACCGGCTTCTGACAGGCGCAGTGCGCGGCGCATACGCAGATATGCTTGCGCGTGATCGCCACGCCGTGCTGGCGCTGTTCCTCGACCTTCCCCCAGAGGAAGTGGACGTAAATGTCCACCCCGCCAAGACCGAGGTACGCTTTCGCGATGCGCAGGTGGTGCGCGGATTTATCGTCTCCGGTCTCAGGCAGGCGCTGGCAACCGGCGACAAGCGGAGCGCGCAGTCTCCCGATGCGGGAGCAATGTCGCGCTGGCAGCAGGAACCGGAAAGGGCGGAACCGGCGCCCGCGCTACGTTCCATCTTCGAAGGGCGCGACTGGTCGGCGCCGCGACAGGGGGTTTCCGAACCGGGTTCCACCTGGCGCGGCCCGGATACCGAGGTCATGGCCGCGCCGCGCGGCCGGGCAGAGGAAGCGGCTCCGGTGGCAAGGGAAGAAGCAGACTATCCCCTGGGCATCGCACGCGGACAGGTGGCGAACACTTATATCGTGGCCGAAGCGAAGGATGGCCTGGTCCTCGTCGACCAGCACGCTGCACACGAGCGCCTTGTGCTCGAGCGGCTGAAGGCGGCGGGTGCCGAGGAAGCGGTGGCCCGCAGCCAGTCGTTGCTTATTCCCGAAGTCGTGGAACTGGAAGAAACAAGCTGCGACCGGCTGGAAGAAGCGGCAGGAAGTCTGGCGAAACACGGGTTGGTCATCGAACGCTTCGGCCCCTCGGCCATGCTGGTGCGGAGCCTGCCGCATGCCATCGCGCGAACCGATCGCGAGAAATTGCTGCGCGATATCGACGACGATCTGGCCCTGAACGGGGAGGCGCTGCATCTTGGCGAGAAGCTCGACCTCGTGCTCGCCACGATGGCCTGCCACGGTTCAGTGAGGGCAGGGCGCGTATTGCGCGTCGACGAGATGAATTCTCTTTTGCGCGAGATGGAACGCACCCCGCGCTCGGGCCAATGCAACCATGGACGGCCCACGTGGGTTAAGCTCTCGATGGAAGATGTCGAAAAGCTGTTCGGGAGACATTGATGCGCTGGATTGCCTTGGCACTGCCCTTCGCGCTTCTGGCCTGCGACGAACCTACGCCTGCCGAAAAAGAAGCTGCGCGCCAGCAGGCCGTGGCGGAGGTCAAAGCCAATCAGAAACCGCCGCCGGAAGAACTCGTGCTCGATCCCATCCGCTATCCGGAAATTGAAAAATACGATTTATATGGTGCGGGATGCAGCTTCGTGCCCGATGGCGGCGGGCTCGGAGCGGTTGCGATCGGGATGGCGGACAAGGGTTACATGATTCGCAAAGGTGAATTGATGATATTCGCGGCGGATATGGGTAGTCACGAGCTACCGTACCTGGCGCGGCGTAAATACGATGGCCGGGAATATTCCTTTGTGCTCGATCTCGAGGAAGCGGGCGGAACACAAAGCGGGCACGAGACCACCGATTATCGAGGCACGCTGACTGTCAGGGATGGCACCGACGCTGTGGTATACAAGGCCAAAGGCCTGACCCAGTGCGGAGCCTGAGTTAGTCAGAACCTTCCGGATCACGGGTCCGGATCAGGCCATTGGAAACCATTTCAAGCACGATTTCATCGTTCTGGTTGAAGGTGCGGATACGGCTTTTGAAAATGCCCATTTCTGGCCGTGACGCGCTGCGGCGCTTTTCGATCACTTCGGTTTCGCAGCGCAGTGTATCGCCGGGATAGACAGGTTTTTTCCAGCGCAGCTGGTCGATCCCCGGCGAACCAAGACCGGCCGATTTTTCGCTTTTCATGTTTTCGACCATCATGCGCATGGTCATGGAACATGTGTGCCAGCCGCTGGCCGACAGCCTGCCGAAATGTGTTTGTGCGGCGGCCTCGTCGTCCAGGTGGAATGGCTGGGGATCGTATTTCGAGGCGAATTCCATCACCTCTTCGCGTGTAACCTCGTAAACACCGAAGTTGCTGGTCGCGCCGATTTCGAGATCTTCGTAAAATTTCATTCGTCGATCTTTGGTCCAGTCCGAGATGCGTTGCAATATGCAATTTATAAAGGCGTTGGCTCCGATCCTGTATCCGAAAGCTGGCGCGAACCAGCAGGATAAACTGGTCGAATGTGTTCACCCTGCTGGCCGCTGTCTGGTCAAGTGAGTTTCAAGCGCGGAATTTGGGGACACCGGCACTGCTGTCGAGCTCCGGAATGATACGATAGCGAGCGAGCACCAGACTGAAGAGACCGAACAGCATCAGGCCGATCGCGGTCAGCGTAAAGATGAAACCTTCCCCGGCAAGGCTTGCCACGGCATCGCCCAGCGTTTTCACCTGGCCTGCGCCGCTCGACATGAAGCCCGCCTTGAACAGCGACCAGCCGATAACGGTATAGACCACGCCGCGGGCGATGTAGCCTGCGCCGCCGAGCCAGCGCGTCGCGTCAGGGGCGCGGCCTGAAATGCGGTTCATGAATTCGCCGGTCATGCCCTTCTTCACCTGAAAGACGGCAGCGGCGAAAAAGGCGACACCAAGCAGGCCAAGAATTGCTCCGCCGAACTCCATCGACAGCACGCCCGAGGCAGCTTCCTGTGCACCTCCATTGCCGCCGGGGCTGCCGCTGGTGGCGAACTTGTAGGCGGAATAGGCAAGTACGAGGTGAGCGATACCGCTACCGACGTGGCCGATACGTTTGGCCCAACCTTTGCTGTCCGATCCGGTGTTCTCGATATCGAACAGGGGGGAGCAGAAGCGGAACAGTGCATAGGCAACAAGTCCGACGACCATGATCCACAGGATCAATGTCCCGGCGGGGTAATCATCAATCGCGCGGAAGATCCCGTTGGTGCCTTCGGCAATCTTGCTGGAGCTTGTCAGGGCGATGAGCCCGAGTACGAAATACAGGATCGCACGGCTGAAATACCCGACCCGCACGAGCCAGCTGAACTTTTCGGACTTGTCTATCACCTTGGAATCTCCCCTGGTTTGCACGGCTAACGGCAGGGGAGGATGTGCGTTCCGCCTCGGTGATCAATTGCCTGTGGACAGGGCGGGACGAAAGGTGTCAATCGAGCCGTCGGCACGGGCGGCCTGAGGCAGGCCTACGAGATGGCGCAACAGCGGGGCGACATCGGTATTGTCGAAAACTGGCATTGCGGCGCCGTTCCGGAAAGCCGGACCGTTGGCGATGAAAAGCGACAGCATCTCTGGCGCGTAAGGATCGTATCCGTGGTTGCCACCCGTCCAGCTGGAGGTAGGTGCGGTGGGCGTTATCGTCCATCCTGTCTCCGGAAGACACAGGTAAGGCGGGATGCGGTCATGCGTGCCGTAGTTGTAGCGGGCGGGAATGTCTTCCTTCGCCCAGCAGGTCATGTGTTCGTGGTCCGCAAGGATAGCTTCCCGGAACGCGTCGGCTTTCCCTTCCGCCGGTTCGAAAGTGGCATAGGCGCCTCCTTGCACCAGTCGATAGAGAGAACTGTCGAGGATTTCGTCGAGTGCGATCACGCGATCCGAACTCGTGGCGGCCATGCCGTGGTCGGATACGATCACGAGATTGGCGGGCTGGCCGAATTCACGCAGTCCTTCGACGAGCATGCCGATATGCGCGTCGACATCGCGCAGCGCGGCGTTCACTTCCTCGCTGTCCGGCCCTGCATCATGGCCCGCGGTGTCGACCGTGTCGAAATAGAGCGTCAGGAACTCGGGCCGGATATCCGCCGGACGGCGCAGCCAGTCGAGTACGGAGTTCACGCGCTGGGTGTTCGAGACCTGCATCGAAAACTGCTGCCAGTCGCTCGGCAAGGTTCCGTCTTCGACCGGGCCCCAGCCCTGCGCAGTGCCGCCCCACGGAACAGCCGAACCGGGCCAGAACATGGCCGCGGAGCGGATACCCGCTTCTTCCGCTTCGACCCAGACGGGCTTGGCGTCGTTCCACCAATAGGGATCTACGGTGGCCATGGTGAAAACCTCGTCGGGACGGGTTTTGTCTTCCATGCGGTTGGCGGTGATACCGTGGTGATCGGGCACGAGCCCGGTCACGAGCGTCCAGTGATTGGGGAAGGTCTTGGTGGGGAAGGACGGACGCATCGCCGCGCTCACGCCGCCGGCTGCAAGCGAGGAAAGCGTCGGTGTAATTCCGCGATCGAGATAGGAGGGATGGAAACCGTCGATAGAGACGAGGATCGTCACCGGTTCGCGCTGTTCCGCCTGTACCGACGAGACGCTTTCGACCTGCGGAGCGCAGGCCGGGAGAACAGCAGCCGCAGCAAGGGCGAGGGCAGTGACGAACTTCTTCATGGCGACCTGTTTTCCCGCTATCAGACGTTGAATTTGAACAGCATTACGTCGCCATCCTTGACGAGGTATTCCTTGCCTTCCTGGCGCAGCTTGCCCGCCTCGCGTGCACCGCTTTCGCCGTTCAGCGCGATGTAGTCATCGTATGCAATTGTTTCAGCACGAATAAAGCCGCGCTCGAAATCGGTGTGGATTTCACCCGCCGCCTGCGGGGCCTTGGCGCCTTCGGGGAAGGTCCATGCGCGTGATTCCTTCGGCCCGGCGGTGAAGAAGGTGTTGAGGCCGAGCAGCTTGTAGCCCGCCTTGATCACGCGGGAGAGCCCGCTTTCCTCTAGGCCAAGCTCGGTGAGATATTCGGTGCGGTCTTCCGCATCCATCGACACCAGTTCGCTTTCGATCGCGGCGGATACGACCACCGCTTGCGCACCTTCGGCCTTGGCCTTTTCGAACACGAGGTCGGAGAAGGCATTCCCCTTGGACGCGTCTTCTTCACCCACATTGCAGACGTAGAGCACCGGCTTGGCGGTGAGCAGCTGCGCCTGGCGAAGGACGCGGGCTTCTTCCTCGTCGTTCGGTTCGGTCAGGCGGGCGGGCTTGCCGTCTCGCAGCAAGGCGAGCGCCTGTCCCAGCACGCTGGCGGTGATCTTCGCTTCCTTGTCGCCGGCCGTGGCGCGCTTTTCAGCAGCGGGGACTCGCTTTTCCAGGCTTTCGAGATCGGACAGCATCAGTTCGGTTTCGACCACCTCGGCATCGGCAATCGGATCGACCTTGTTCGACACATGCTGGATGTCATCGTCTTCGAAACAGCGCAGGACATGGACGATGGCGTCCACCTCGCGGATATTGCCGAGGAACTGGTTGCCGAGGCCTTCGCCCTGGCTGGCGCCTTTGACGAGGCCAGCGATGTCGACGAAAGCAAGCTGTGTCGGGATGATCTTGGCCGAACCCGCGATTGCAGCGATCTTGTCCAGACGCGGATCGGGTACGGAGACCTGGCCTACATTCGGTTCAATCGTGCAGAACGGATAGTTCGCAGCCTGTGCGGCCTGCGTTTCGGTCAATGCATTGAAAAGGGTGGACTTGCCGACATTCGGCAGGCCGACGATCCCGCAACGGAAACCCATCTAAAACTCCGGAAATAATGGTCTGGCCGCGCCCTTAGCGGCGACAGGCGGGGAATGCCAGCATGTCAGACATTGTGCACCGCCTTGATCAGCGGCCCATACCCGCTTTCTCCCAGCCATCCGACCTGTGTTTTCGCCGTTACCTCGTTTATCGCGGTCTGCGGGATGTCGCCTCCGCTGACCGGCAGGCGGACCGGGCGCGTTCCGGGCGGCATGCCGAGGACGCGGGCCATGGCGCGGGGTATGTCCATCGGATCGGCACTGCGGCCCGAACCGTCTTCCTCGCCCATCCGGGCAACAACCTGCGGATAGCCTTCGAGGTGCTGCTCTGCCGCGCGCGCCTTCAGTTCGGCGGAATAACGATTACGGTTTACCCAGACCTTGGTCGGATAGCCGCCCGGTTCGATGATCGTGACACCGATGCCGTGTGGCACCAGCTCATAAGCCAGTTGTTCGCCCATTGCTTCCACGGCGAATTTCGTTGCCGAATAGTGCCCCGAATAGGGAACGATCACGCGGCCCAACTGGCTCGAGATGTTGAAGATGTGCCCCTGCTTGCGCGCCCGCATTTTGGGCAGCACTGCGCGCACCATGCGGTGATAACCGAAGACATTGGTGTCGAAGGCGAGCCGGGTCGCCTCCATGTCTTGGACCTCGGCCGGGCCCGTGATGCCGATGCCTGCATTGTTGACCAAAATGTCCAGCCCGCGACCCAGCTCGCGTTCGGCTGCGCCGACTGCATCGGCTATCTCCTGATCGAGCAGAACGTCGAGCCGCATGACGCGAATGTCCAGCTTCTCGTCGCTGGCCAGTTGCTTGAGTTCCTCTGCTTCGGGCCGCGGCGTATTGCGCATGGTCGCGAAGACCGTCGCGCCGAGCCGCGCGAAATGCTCCGCGGAAAGGCGACCGAAGCCGGATGAGCAGCCGGTAATGAGAATGGCTTTACCCGACAGGTCGGGAGCGGGGGCTTCTACCTGATCCAACTGGGCGCGAGCCGCGGTCGCGGCGATCGCTCCAGTTGCGGCGGCACCGACGAGCAAGGTTCGACGATCGAGATTAGGCATGGGCGGGTCTCCTCTGTTCGGGAGAACCTTAGCAGATCATTCCTGCATACGCAGGGCGATGTCGTTCATGAAGCGCACATCATCGCCTTTCGCCAGCCATTCGGCCTCTGCGGCGATTGCGCCGAGCATGGTGGCAAGCTGGTCCATCTCGCCTTTCGCATAATTGCCAAGAACATGGCCGGTAACCCGATCCTTGCTGCCGGGATGACCGATGCCTATGCGGACGCGGCGGAAATCCGGGCCCAGATGCTGGTTGATCGAACGCAGGCCATTGTGACCCGCCAGCCCCCCGCCTCGGCGCACCTTCACCTTGAAGGGCGCAAGGTCGAGCTCGTCGTGGAAGACTGTAAGGTCCTCGATTTCCAGCTTGTAGAAGCGCATCGCCTCGCCCACCGCGCGACCGCTCTCGTTCATGTAGGTCGCAGGTTTGAGCAGAACGATCTTCTCGCCGCCGATACGGCCTTCCTGCACCCAGCCGGAAAACTTCTTCTGGACGGGGCCGAAGGCGTGAATTTCGGCAATGGCATCGCACACGATGAAACCGATGTTGTGCCGGTGCATCGCATATTGCGGTCCGGGATTTCCAAGGCCTGTCCAGATTTGCATGTGTCGCCCTTAGCATGCTGCGCGTGCCCCTCAAGCGCCGCGCGCAGCATCTCGGTGGGTAGCGGCGGCGATGCGCAGGCGCGCTTTGACTGCCGTGATCAAGAACCGGGCCGACGGGAGGCCCGGCAAGGGCGACTGCCCGCCCGCAACGGGTGCGGCTTGCCGCACATCTAGCGAGGACGAAGCTGCGGATGCAGGTTCGGAATACAAGAACGCCGGCCTCTTTCGAGACCGGCGCCTTGGTGATTTGCGAATGCAAGAAGCGGATTAGTCTTCGCTCTTGTCTTCCTGTTCCTGCTCGGCGTCCTCGTCCGCACCCTGTTCGGTTGCGGGAACATCCTGCGCATCGGTATCGCCTTCATCTTCGCCTTCGGCGCCTTCGCTCTTCTTGAGCGCCGACGGAGCGACGAGGGTGGCGATGGTGAAGTCGCGGTCGGTGATGGCGCTTTCGCTGCCAGCCGGAAGCGTTACTTCGCTGATGTGGATCGAATCGCCGACTTCCTTGCCGGTGACGTCGATTTCGATTTCACCCGGGATCTTGTCGTTTTCGCAGACCAGTTCCAGCTCGTGACGGACGATGTTCAGCACGCCGCCCTTCTTGAGACCCGGGCTCTTCTCTTCATTGATGAAGACCACCGGCACCTGCACTTCGATCTTGCCACCCTTGGCAAGACGGAAGAAATCGACGTGCTCGGGGCGGTCGTTGACGGGGTGAAGCGACACGTCCTTGGGAAGGGTTTTCACCTTTTTGCCACCCAGCTCGATTTCGACGATCGAGTTCATGAAGTGGCCGGTGCCGAGCTGCTTGACCAGCTCCTTCTCTTCCACGTGGATCAGTGTGGGTTCTTCCTTGCCGCCATAGATCACGGCGGGGACGCGGCCTTCGCGACGCAGTGCACGGGAGGCTCCCTTGCCAGCCCGTTCGCGCGTCTCGGCCGGAAGTGTCAGAGCATCGCTCATGTCGCTTACCTTTCGAATGCAATTAGGTTACTCGGTCCGCCACGCCTCCAGGGATGACCATGACGCCGAAGCGCGCGCCTATAGCGGCGGCGGGTGGAAAAGCAAGCGCGAAGGCTATTGGACGCGCCGAACGGTGTAACCTTCGCGTGCCAGAAGGGCAGGCAATCCCTCCTGACCCAAAAGATGTGCCGCGCCCACCGCTATCAGGGGTCGTTCGTTTCTCTCCAGCAAGGGCAGCAGGCGGGACATCCAGGCCTCGTTGCGCGAAGTAAGCAATGCCGCGCGGAGTTCGGGATCGGCTAGCAATCCTTCGCCGGAAGCCTTTTCGAGGGCAGGGAGGTCCCCGGTTTTCCATGCTACCGTCATTTCGGAGGCGCGGTCTTCGCGGTCGGAAGCCTCCGCAATCACCGCTTCGAGCAGGTCGACCTGCTCGGTTTCAGGCAGGCTGTCGAACAGGGACAGCTGCCCGCGTACACCTTCGAATTCCACCACTGTTCGCCCGGCGAATTCGGAGATTAGTGCGCGATCGGCGCCATATTGCGGCTCACCTGTGGAAACCTGTTGGGCAAGCGTGAGGGCCGCAGCCCAGCTCTCCATCCTGTCGAGTTGGTCGGGCGGAATTCCGCTTTCGGCAAGGAGCAGGTCCAATTCCGCTCGTGCAGAAGATCCAATCCTCGCTTGGATGGAGGAGGCGGGAACAGCGTCGAATGCCATGGACCGGAAAATCCGTGCCATTCCTTCGCTGTCGGAAAGGTCGGCCACCTCGACCAGCAGCAGGTCGGCCTGATCGATAGCGGCATCGAGACGCTGCGATCGCCATTCGACATCGGGCGGCAGGGCGTGGACGGTTCCGAAGAGCCAGCCCTCCAACTCTCCGTCTCGCCCGGTGATTTCGTAGAATGCAGGAAAACCCTCCACCGAAGCCGCGGCGGAGGGTTCCGATGCATCGCTACCGCATGACGCGAGCAGCAATGCGAGAGTTGCGGCAAGCAGTCGGCCAGGGATCACTGGAGGCGGGTCACCTCGATGTCGCGTGAACGCAGGTAATCCTGCACGCTCTTCTCACCCGCCAGATGGCCTGCACCGACCGCGATGAAAACTGCACCCGGTTCGTCCATCCGCTCGTCGATCCATTCGGCCCAACGCTCGTTGCGCTGGTAGAGGAGCGCCGCTGCCACGACCGGGTCGGTAAGTCCGCGATTCATGATCTCTGCCAGGCCATCGGCATCGCCTTCCAGCCATTCGGCGACCATTTCGTCCATCATGGCGACGAGGCCATCCATGTCGCGCGCCGACGCCATCAGGAATTCGATCTGGCTTTCCTGCGGCAGCGTATCGAACAGGTCGATCTGCTGGTCTGCGGTTTCCAGCGCGCCGCGGGTGGCGGTTTTGGAGGCCGCCGCTTCTACCACTCGCTCGACACCGCTGGCCGGATCGTAACCCTTCTGCATCAGCGGCAGTACCGCCATGGTCATGCCGGCAAGCCACGGCTCGAACCGGTCGAACGCGGCAGGAGGCATCCCCAGCTTGCCGAGCGCCTGCTCATAGACCGCCCGATCCTCGTCGGAGAGCAGTTCGCGCAGCGTCTGGCCCTCGGGCAGCATTGCCTTGGTCATGATGGACGCCTGCATCGCGGGGTCGTTCATGGCATCGGCAGGAATTTCGGTGATGAGCGTGTCGGCACTTTCAAGAGCGGCCGCAATGTCCTCGTCATACCATTCGACGTCCCTCGGAAGGACATGGACAGTCCCGAACAGATAGATGGTCGTGTCCTCGTCGCTCACTTTCCAGAGAGCGGGGCCAGCGGGTGCGGGTGAAGGCGCGGTTGCCGCAGCGGCGGTCTCGACATCCTGGGCGTTCGCCGTGGCGCAACCGCCAAGCGCGAGTGCAAGGCCTGTGCATGAAGCAAGAAGTAAACGTTTCATAGGATTGTCTCTCTTTTCCAGGAGATTAGTGTGCATAATGGGTACTTGATCAAATTCAGGCACGGCGGGATACTGCCCAAACCAGCCCCCATACGATCATCACGATGACGAAAACGGTCATCGGTTGTTGCGGAGGAAGGTAGCCTGCACGCTCACCCACCCACCATACTGGCGCGATCATCGAGTAAGCGTAGATCCCGGCGAGGGCTCCTTTGCTGTTGGCGGCATTCTCGTGTTCGTCAATCGAACGGTGCCAGAGCCATCCGAGAATGGGTAGCGCCACGATATAAGCAGCCGAAAGTGCAAGGGCAGGAGTGCGCGGGATAGCTTCGTTGCTGAGGAGGCTGGCGGGGTCGCCATTTATCAATCCGCTCATCGCAAAACCCATCCCCAAGAGTACACCAAATCCGAGCGAAAGGGCAAAATACCTGCGTGTGCGCCGGGTAGAGGCCGAAATCGGCTCGTCGGCAGGTCCCAATGGCTTCAGCTTCCAAAACCACCATCCAGAGGCCACGACAATGAGGGTGCCGACCGAAAGAATGCCGGCTGCTTTTAAAGGATTCGCTGTTCCGTCCACGACCGCCATTGTCCCACCGGTGACCAATCCAGCAGAGAACAGGAACAGGGCACTGGCGATTACCAACTTCGTGACGCGCAAAACTGCGGGGCGCAGGCTGGAGTTCTCCGCGTCGATATCAGGCTTGTTCATCATCGAAAATGTCCTCGATCGGCATGTCGAATAGTCGGGCGATGCGAAATGCGAGTGGCAGGGAGGGATCGTGTTTGCCGGTTTCGATGGCATTCACGGCCTGGCGCGAGACATCGAGTTGGACGGCGAGTTCGGCCTGGCTCCATTCACGCTCGGCCCGCAGGACGCGGAGGCGGTTCTTCATTGCATTATCGCCTCGATAATTTTCCTTGGCCAAGTCGATAAGAAACGGGGCCAGATGTCAGGTTATCCTGACTATATGTCGCGATTCGCTGACAATGTCAACACTACCTGACATCGTGTCGCGAAAACCTGTCATTCTCTCTCCCGCCACACTGCGGCATTGACCCGTTTTCACGCTTCCGCCATTGCCCCGCGCATGGACCGTAATCCGCAAAATTCCTTTCAGGACATGATCCTCGCGCTGCATGATTTCTGGAGCGCGAACGGGTGCCTCATCCTGCAGCCCTACGATATGCGTATGGGCGCGGGCACCTTTCACACCGCTACCACCTTGCGCGCGCTGGGGCCGGAGCCGTGGAATGCGGCATTCGTGCAGCCCTGCCGCCGTCCGACCGACGGGCGCTATGGCGAGAACCCGAACCGGCTGCAGCACTATTACCAGTATCAGGTCATCCTGAAGCCGAGCCCTCCGGACATACAGGACCTCTATCTGGAAAGCCTGCGCGTTATCGGCATCGATCCGCTGAAGCACGACATTCGTTTCGTGGAAGACGACTGGGAAAGCCCGACGCTGGGCGCATGGGGGCTGGGCTGGGAGGTCTGGTGCGACGGGATGGAAGTCACCCAGTTCACCTATTTCCAGCAGATGGGCGGCTTCGACTGCAAGCCCGTGGCGGGCGAACTGACCTACGGACTCGAACGCCTCGCCATGTATATCCAGGGCGTCGACAACGTTTACGATCTCGACTTCAACGGGCACGGCGTTTCCTATGGCGACGTGTTTCTCGAGAACGAGAAGCAGATGTCGAAGTGGAACTTCGAGGTCGCCGAAACCGATGCCTTGTTCGACCTGTTCAACAAGGCCGAGGCCGAGTGCAGGAACGCGCTTGCCAATGAAGTACCCATCGCCGCCTATGAACAGGCGGTCGAGGCCAGCCACATCTTCAACCTGCTGCAGGCACGCGGCGTGATCAGCGTGCAGGAACGCGCCAGCTACATGGGCCGCGTCCGCGATCTGGCGCGCGGCAGCTGCGAAGCGCACATGGCCAAGGAAGCGCCCGTCTGGGCCGAGAAATATCCGGAGTGGAGCGCATGAGCGACTTTCTCCTCGAACTGCGCAGCGAAGAAATCCCCGCCCGCATGCAGGCGGGTGCACGCGCCGAACTGGAAAAGCTGTTCCGTCGTGAAATGGAAGGCGCAGGCATTTCTCCGAGCGAGGTCACCGTCTGGTCGACCCCGCGCCGCCTCGCGCTGATTGCGCGCGGGCTTCCCGATGCCACCCAGGCGGTCAGCGAGGAATTGAAGGGCCCGCCGGTCGGCGCGCCGGATCAGGCGCTTGAAGGCTTCTGCCGCAAGGCAGGGGTCGACAAGGCCGATCTCCAGACGCGCGACGTGAAGGGCAGGGCGACCTATTTCGCCGTGAAGAACATCCCCGGCCGGGCCACCAGAGACCTGCTGGCCGAGGCGATCCCGGCGATCATTCGCGATTTCAGCTGGCCCAAGTCGATGCGCTGGGGCGCGGCCTCCATCAGCACCGAGAGCCTGCGCTGGGTGCGCCCGCTATCGGGCATCGTCGCGCTGCTGGGCGAGGAACTGGTCGAGTGCGAGGTCCACGGCGCCACTTCGGGCTGGGTCACCCTCGGCCACCGCTTCCACCACTCTGGCGACATCACCATCGGCAGCGCCGCCGACTATGCCGAAAAGCTGCGCGCCTGCCACGTGATCGTGGACCACGAAGAGCGGCAGGACCTGATCCGCTCCGGCGCAGCAAAGGTCGCATCGGAAGCCGGCCTCAAGCTGGTCGAGGACGAAGGGCTGGTGATCGAGAATGCGGGCCTGACCGAATGGCCGGTCCCGCTCCTCGGCCGGTTCGAGGAGGATTTCCTCGAGGTTCCGCCCGAGACGATCCAGCTCACCGCGCGCGTGAACCAGAAGTATTTCGTCTGCGAAGACGACAGGGGCAACCTCGCCAACGCCTTCATCTGCACCGCCAATATCGAGGCGGAAGACGGCGGCGCGCGCGTGGTCGACGGCAACCGCAAGGTCCTCGCCGCCCGCCTGTCCGACGCGCGCTTTTTCTGGGATGTCGACCGTAAGAAGTCGCTCGCCGAGCACGCCAAGGGGCTGGAGCGCATCACTTTCCACGAGAAGCTGGGCACCGTCGCCGACAAGGTCGAGCGCGTGGCCAAGCTGGCCCGCTGGCTGGTGGAAGAAGGGATTGTAAAACCAACTTCCGTTCGCCCTGAGCCTGTCGAAGGGCTGTCCTTCACTGCAGAGTCTGCGCCGGAAGAAAAGAGCGGTGCTTCGACAAGCTCAGCACGAACGGTTTCGGAACTGGCGGACATGGCCGAACAGGCCGCACGCCTCGCCAAGGCCGACCTCGTCACTGAAATGGTCGGCGAGTTTCCCGAACTGCAGGGCCTGATGGGCGGCTACTACGCCCGTGCCGAGGGGCTGCCTGATGCAGTCGCCGGCGCCATCCGCGATCACTATAAGCCGGTCGGGCAGGGCGACGACGTGCCCACCGCGCCGGTGACGGTGGCCCTGAGCTTGGCGGACAAGCTGGATACGCTTTTCGGGTTTTTCGAGATTGGAGAATTGCCGACGGGCTCTAAGGACCCGTTCGCACTTCGTCGTGCGGCTATCGCGGTCATTCGCCTTGTGGAAGCCAATCAGGTTCGCGCGCTGGTGAGCGAAATCGCACGGTCATGGAGCACCGACAAAACCGTTGGACCAGGGCTGCAAGTTGAAGATTTTTTGCACGACCGCCTCGGCGTGATGATGAAAGACGCCGGTGTACGTTACGACGTTGTGCAGGCTTCCACTGATCTTGGTACTCGTCTTGATGGAGATGTCTGGCGTGTTCGCCGACGCGCTGCCGCACTGCAATCGTTTCTCGGAACAGAAGACGGCGCCAACCTCCTCGCAGGCTACAAGCGCGCTGCCAATATCCTCAAGAAGGAAGACTGGCACGGTATCGAGGGCGAAATCGCGCATACCGGTGAGGAAGACCCGCTGAGCCAGGTCGACGATCCCGACATGAAGGCTGTCATCGATGCCAAGATGTCGGACCGCCATGCGAAAGAGCTTTCCTACGAGCCGGAGCCTGCCGAAAAGGCGCTCATGGATGCTCTCGCAAAGTCGGAACCTGCTGCCGCTGTGGCCATTGATGCGGAAGACTTCTCCGGCGCAATGGCGGCGCTCGCCGCGCTTCGTGCACCCATCGACCGTTTCTTCGAAGAAGTGACGGTAAATGCGGATGAAGAAAACAAGCGGGCACATCGGCTGGATCTGCTTGCGGCTTTCCGTGCTGCAGTGCACAAAGTGGCGGATTTCTCTCGTATCGAGGGATAGCGAATTCAATTCCCAGGACACTGTCAACTGTGTCAACCTGGCCCAGCAAAAACCGGAAGCGAAATGAACGAAACAGTCTTCACCTTCGGCGGCAATGCCCCGCATTCGAATGCACGGCAGAAGGACAAGACCGTTAGCGGGGGCAAGGGCGCAAATCTTGCCGAAATGGCGAGTATCGGACTGCCGGTTCCTCCCGGCTTCACCATCGCGACCGAGGAATGCCTGAAATACCTCGCCGGCGGCAGCGACTTCACCGAGAAGCTGCGCGGCGACGTTGCCGAGGCGCTGAGCCACGTCGAAAGGACTGTCGGCAAGGGTTTCGGCGATGCGTCGGACCCGCTGCTCGTCTCGGTCCGCTCCGGTGCCGCAGTCTCGATGCCCGGCATGATGGACACCGTCCTCAATCTGGGCCTCAACGACATAACGGTAGAGGGCCTGGCGAAGACGTCGGGCGATGAACGCTTCGCCTGGGACAGCTACCGCCGCTTCATCCAGATGTATGGCGATGTCGTGCTCGGCCTCGATCACGGGCTGTTCGAGGAAGCGCTGGAGATCGCCAAGGAAGACAATGGCTATTATTCTGACACGGAACTGAGTGCGGAGGACTGGAAGGCGCTGGTCGCCGAATACAAGGCTATTGCGGAGCGTGAGCTGGGCCATGAATTCCCGCAGGACCCGGTCGAACAGCTATGGGGCGCGATCGCGGCCGTGTTCGACAGCTGGGATACGGAACGCGCCAAGATCTACCGACGGCTCAACAACATTCCGCATGACATGGGCACGGCGGTCAACGTGCAGGCAATGGTCTTCGGAAACATGGGCGATACCAGCGCCACCGGCGTTGCCTTCACCCGCGATCCTTCGACCGGCGAGAAGGCCTACTACGGCGAATGGCTGGTCAATGCGCAAGGCGAAGATGTGGTCGCGGGCATCCGCACGCCGCAATATCTCACCAGGGCGCGCCGCGAATCCGCCGGGGCCGACAAGCCGAGCATGGAAGAAGCCATGCCAGAAGCCTTCGCCGAACTGGCGCATGTCTTCGAGCTGCTCGAGAAGCATTACAAGGACATGCAGGATATCGAGTTCACCGTTCAGCAGGGCAAGCTGTGGCTGCTGCAGACCCGCAATGGCAAGCGCACTGCAAAGGCCGCGCTCAAGATGGCGGTCGACATGGTGGCCGAAGGGCTGATCGACGAAAAGACCGCGATCCTGCGCATCGATCCGATGGCGCTGGACCAGCTGCTCCACCCTACGCTGGATCCCGACGCACCGCGCGACGTGCTGACCACCGGCCTGCCAGCCTCCCCGGGGGCGGCCAGCGGCAAGATCGTGCTCGATGCCGATACGGCGGAACTCTGGGCGGGGCGGGGCGAGAAGGTCATCCTCGTGCGTGTCGAAACTTCGCCCGAGGATATTCACGGCATGCATGCCGCCACCGGCATCCTGACTGCGCGCGGCGGGATGACAAGCCACGCCGCCGTGGTGGCGCGCGGGATGGGCCGTCCATGTGTATCGGGTGCCTCGCAGGTTTCCATTGCGCGTGAAGGGCGCACGCTAACTATCGGAAATCGTGAGCTGAAGGAAGGTGACGTCATCACGCTGGATGGCGGAAACGGGCAGGTGATGGCAGGTGAAGTCGCCACCAACGAACCAGAGCTGGCCGGCGATTTCGGCACGCTGATGGAATGGGCGGACAAGCATCGGCGTATGAAGGTGCGGACAAACGCGGAAACCGAGGCCGAATGTCGCATGGCGCGCCAGTTCGGCGCCGAGGGCATCGGGCTTTGCCGCACCGAACACATGTTCTTCGACGCGGGCCGCATCAGCGCGGTACGCCAGATGATCCTCGCCGACGATGAAGCCGGGCGCCGGGCGGCGCTCGCCAAGCTGCTCCCCGAGCAGCGCAGCGATTTCGTGACCATCTTCGAGGTGATGGCAGGCCTGCCGTGCACCATTCGCCTGCTTGACCCGCCGCTCCATGAATTCCTGCCCTCGGGCGATGCCGAATTCGCGGAACTCGCCGAAGCGACCGGCAAGAGCGTGGACCAACTCCGCCGCCGCGCGGGCGAATTGCACGAATTCAATCCGATGCTCGGCCATCGCGGATGCCGCCTGGGGATCACCTATCCCGAAATCTATGAGATGCAGGCGCGCGCGATTTTCGAGGCGGCATGTCAGGTTGCCAAGGACAGCGGCGAAGCGCCGGTGCCCGAGGTGATGATCCCGCTCGTGGCGACGCGCCGCGAACTTGAACTGCTCAAAGACGTGGTCGACCGTGTGGCAGGCGAAGTGTTCGAAGCCACCGGCTGCACGGTGGAATATCTCGTCGGAACGATGATCGAACTGCCGCGCGCCGCTCTGATGGCCGGGGAAATCGCCGAAGTCGGCGAATTCTTCAGCTTCGGTACCAATGATCTTACCCAGACCACCCTCGGCGTGAGCCGCGACGATGCCGGCCGCTTCCTCACCGATTATGTCGACAAGGGCATTTTCGCGCGCGACCCGTTCGTCAGCCTCGATATCGACGGGGTGGGGCAGCTTGTCGAACTGGCGGCGGAGCGCGGACGGACGACCCGCGCCGACATCAAGCTCGGCATTTGCGGCGAACATGGCGGCGATCCGGCCAGTATCGCGTTCTGCGAGAAGACCGGCCTTGATTACGTCAGCGCTTCGCCCTACCGCGTGCCCATCGCACGGCTTGCCGCAGCACAGGCGAGTCTTCGTTAATCTTTCCAACCAGTTAGTGTGATTATCTCGAAATTTTCGAGTACCCGTCCGTTGCCATTGCGCGTGTCGAGAAATGCAGATCGGGCCCGCTCCAGCGCAGCCTTGCCCAGCGGAGAAGCGGCGCTCGAGAGGCTTGATGTCAGCCCCTGGTCGCGCAGGTCGGACACCAGCCGATCGAGCGATGGAAAGGCGACTTCCAGGCTCCGGCTGTCGACCACCTGCCGCCTGAACAGCGCGCGCTGCATCAGGGCAGAACCCGCCGCATTGTCGACCAGCGGATGCATGCGCGGGGCAGGGCGGTCCGGTTCCGCTGCAATCACTGCGCGGCGCAGATTGGCAAGACTGCCCGCCCCGATGATGGAAGCGATGAGGATGCCTCCCTCCGCCAGTGCGGCGCGAAGATGGAGAAGGGCGCCAGGCAGGTCGTTGACCCGGTCCAGCGACGCGAGGCTGACGATCAGATCATAGGGTCCGCTCTCCAGCGGGGCTTCTTCGTCGATGGTGCGGACATCGGCTTCCTCGACGGACGATCCCCGTCCGCGCAGCGAAAGCGCGAGAGTGCCCGTCCAGTCGCCGATCACAAGGACCTTGGCGGGTTCGAAGCGCATGAATTCCAGCCGGTCGAGCACATCCTCGACCATGTCGTCGAGTACATACCGCGCCGCATCGCGCTGGGACTGACGGACGAGCGCGCGGCGATATCCTGCCTTGCGACGCTGGCGACTGAATATGCGAGGAGGTGCCTTGGTATCCATCGCCGCCCCCGATGCCGCGCTTGCAACTGCCGTGCAAGCCGTGCAGCGAGTTCCTATGGGGAGAGTAACCATGCTTCGGCGGGCTGTGGGGGAGGGCATGGCCCCATTCGTGGACCTGGTCTATCCGCCGCGATGCCCGGCGTGCGGGGAAGGCACTGGCGAACAGGGCGGACTATGCGTCACCTGCTGGTCGGACCTCGCCATTCCCGGAAATCCCTCATGCGCGTTATGCCAGCGGCCATTCGGGGATAGCGGGCCAGCGGAAGGTGCGATCTGCGCGCCATGCCTGGGTAATCCGCCGGTTCACGACGGTATAGCAGCAGGTGTAGCGCGACATTCTGGATGAGAAGCAGCGACGATCAAGTTGAGAAGCGATGACCGCGACGCGGTATTGTTTGTCGTGTTTGATTGTCGCTGGCAAGCCTTATGTCGCGGGCTGATTGTCGCTGAGCGACACGACCGTGTTTTTCGGCGTGGCGGATTTCGCGGGTCTTCCCGGACCTTGCTGTTTTCGGTCGATGGCGGTTCGCCTGCGATAGCTTTCGACGTTCATTTCGAAGATCGTCGCATGATGCACGAGGCGATCCACCGCGGCGAGCGTCATGGCTGGATCGGGGAAGACCTTGTTCCAGTCGCCGAAGGGCTGGTTGGCGGTGATGAGCAGCGAACGCCGCTCATATCTGGCGCTGATCAGCTCGAACAGGACGGAGGTTTCGGCCTGGTCCTTGGCGACATAGGCAAGGTCGTCAAGTATAAGCAGATCGAACCTGTCGAGCCGGTTGATCGCATTTTCGAGCGCGAGTTCGCGCCGTGCGACCTGCAGTTTCTGGACAAGGTCCGACGTTCGGGCGAACAGCACCCGCCAGCCATTCTCGATCAGCGCGAGGCCGATCGCCGATGAGAGATGCGACTTTCCCCCACCGGGCGGTCCGAACAGGATCAGGTTGGCACCGTTGCCGAGCCAGCCATCGCCCGCGCAGATGGCCATGACCTGCGCCTTAGAGATCATCGGCACGGCATCGAAGTCGAACGTATCGAGTGTCTTGCCGGGAAGCAGCTTGGCTTCGGCGAGGTGACGTTCCCTGCGCCGCCGGTCGCGATCGGCGATCTCATGCTCGGCGATGGTGGCAAGGAAGCGTGCTGCCGGCCAACCTTCCTTGTCCGCGCGTTCGGCGAAGCTGGGCCACATCTGCTTGATCGTGGGAAGCCGCAGTTCGTTGAGCATAAGGGTGAGCCTGGTGGTGTCGATCGCCTGGGTCATGCTGTTTCCTCCACGCGCCGGTCGAGCAGCGCTTCGTAGAGGGCAAGCGGCACCGCATCGATCCGCACTTCGGGCAGCGTGGCCGGATCGGGTGCGAACCGGGCGCGAAGCTTCGCCATATCGGGCATACCGCCAGGCAAAGCGAGCAGGTCCTCCATTACGCCAGCCAGTTCGGCCTCGCAGGCCCTCTCATGCGCCAGGCTGAGCAGTTCGACCATGGTCCGGCACGCCATGCGATCGGCAAGCCGCTCGCGCAGCCGTTCGAACATCCTGGCATAGGCCTCGCGCGGGAACAGCTGGTCGCGGTAGACCAGGCCCAGCAGCGCCATGGGTTTTCGGCGGAGAGCGTGGATCACATGGCGGTAATCGACGACATGGCCATGCTTGCCGCTCGCTTCGGCGCGCCCGCGCGGCAGGGTAAACAGCGCGGTTCCGCCCAGGAAGAGATCGAGCCGGTCATCGTAGAGGCGTACACGCAACCGGTGACCGATCAGCCGCGAGGGAACGGTGTAGAAGACCTTGCGCAGGGTAAATCCACCCGAGGACGTCACCGCGACCAGCACTTCCTCGTAATCGGTCGTTCTCGTCGCCGGGAGCGGTTGCAGTGCCCCGCGCTCGGCATCGATGCGCTTGGCATTTCGGGCATTCTTGCGCGCGACGATCTCGTCGATGAAGCGCCGGTAGGCGGCAAGATCGGCAAAATCATTCGATCCACGCAACAGCAGCGCGTCGCGAACCGCGGCCTTCAGGTGACCATGCGAACTTTCGATCGCACCGTTCTCATGCGCCACTCCGCGATTGTTGCGGGTCGGCTCCATCCGGTAGTGCGCACACAGCGCATCGTAGCGCCGGGTGAGATCCTCCCTTGCATCGCGAGCGAAGTTGCGGAACGCGGCCGACAGGCTGTCGCTGCGATGCTCCCTTGGCGCTCCGCCCAGGGTCCACAGCGCATTTTGCAGGCCCTCGGCCAGCGCGACATGGCTTTCGCCGCCCAGGATCACATGGGCATGCTCGAAGCCCGAACAGGCAAGCCTGAAGTGATAGAGCAGGTGATCGAGCTTCTCGCCGACGATGGTTACGCCGAGTTCCCCCATGGCGGTAAAATCGGATAGACCGAGCCGGCCGGGTTCATGCACCTGGCGGAAGATCACATCGCGCTCGGGACCGTGCAGCGCCCGCCAGGAGCGGATACGCCGCTCCATCGTCCGTCGCACCCCATCAGGCAGCTCGGGATGACGGCGTTGCATCTCTTCGAACACCGCGACCGCGCGGATTCCAGGAGCCGCCTCGAGCAAAGGCACGATCTCGCTGTCGAAGATATCGGCCAGCGGATCGGGCCGCCGCCGGCCACGTACCGCCTTCTTCTGCGACGGCAGCCGGGTGTCGCTCTCGATCCGGTACGCCGTCGCCGTGCTGAACGCGCAGGCGGCCGCCGCCGTCACCGGCGGCAAGGTTCGTCTCAATGTCATGTAAAGCCTCATCTGATGATCGTTGACGTGTCTGCCCGGCACAAGACGGCTCTCCCGAAAAAGGAAAAGCCGTTCGCTACCAGACACATCGCGATCACCCATCACCTCTCCACCAAGCGAAAAAGGCCATTTGCGGTGTGGAGCCGAAAAACCTTCGGGCTACGCCCTACGGTCTCCCGGCTCCACACCGCATTCTCATCCTGATTGTCGCAAGATCCTCACCTTGTTTGTCGCGCAGCAAGCAGGCACACTCTACACCGATACCTCGCGCAAGCTGGTTCTGGCGCTCAAGCACGGCCGACGAATCGCGCTTGCTCCGCTGCTCGCCCGGTTGATCGCCGCCCGAATCGTGTCATGCGAAGAAGAGCGGCTTCTGATCCCGGTTCCATTGCATCGCTGGCGGTTGTGGCACCGTGGGTTCAACCAAGCGGCACTGCTAGCCCGCGAACTGGAGAAGTCAGGACACGGCCTCCTGACGGTCGACGGTCTTGTGCGGACAAAGCGCACCCCGAGTCTCGGCGGGATGGGTGCGAAAGCGCGGGCGAGAGCTCTGGCCGGTGCAATTGCAGTGCGCAGGCCCGATGCGGTCAAAGGGCGCCATATTCTCCTTGTGGATGATATTCTCACCAGCGGCGCCACCAGTACGGCGTGCGTCAAAGCGCTGAAGCGTGCAGGCGCGAAAAGCGTCGTCATAGCGTGCTTCGCGCGGGTTCTCGACGAGGCGCTCGATCATGCGCGATAAACGAAACGCCCGGAGTCCGAAGACCCCGGGCGCCACGTGACGAAATACACCGGACCCGTCTTGCGACTAAGTGCAGCCCCCCAGCATGCACCAGATCCTATCCCTCATCGTTACCGGATGCGCCGCGTGTAAACCCCCATGCGGCTGCGGATCCGGGACCCCCTGAACCTGGCGCTCTGCTGGCACCGATGCTCCGGCGGGCAAGCCTCACGTGCTTGCTGGGTGATACATCCTCTAAAATTTGCGTTCATCAAACAGCGATCTGCCGCTAGTGTCGATTTTGGACATCTCTTGTGGTGATCCTGCAACAACCTGTCGCATATATACAATTTCAGGAGCATTCGTGGCCCGAGATCAAAAAGAAATCGAACAAGGCACTACGTTTGTACCGAAATTCGATCCGCAGGGCCTGCTGAGCGCGGTCGTGCAGGACGTTACGACGGATCGAATCCTCATGATCGCCTACATGGACCGGGAAGCGCTCGATGCGACCATTTCCACAGGTGTGGTACACTTCCACTCCCGGTCGCGCGGGAGGCTGTGGAAGAAGGGGGAAAGCTCGGGCAACGTTCTGAATGTCGAGGAAGTACTGGTAGATTGTGACCAGGACGCGCTGGTCCTGCGTTGCCGCCCTGCGGGGCCGACTTGTCATACCGGCAAAGTCAGCTGCTTCTATCGCTTGCTGGAAGATGGCATTCTCCGGCCCGTCAATTCTTGACGCTTACGTAAACGTTGGGTTAGAGATGTCGACATGACCCAGCCGCTTTCCAATACCGATAACGAACGCCGCCATGCCGGTGCCCATCTCGACCGACCTGACAAGCTCGAGCGCGAGCAATTTTCGATTTCGGACCTGACCAGCGAATTCGATTGTACGGCCCGGGCCCTCAGGTTCTACGAAGACGAAGGCTTGATCGCACCATCACGGGTGGGGCTGACGCGAATTTATTCGAAGCGCGATCGTGCTCGGCTGGCATGGATCATGCGGGCCAAGAACGTGGGCTTTTCGCTCACCGAGATTCGTGAGATGATCGATCTTTACGATCTCGACGATGGCCGCGCCGAGCAGCGCCGCGTGACATTGGAAAAATGCCGCAAGCATGTCGCCAAACTGAAGGCGCAGCGTGCCGATATCGACAGCTCGATCAAGGAGCTCTCCGAATTCATAAAGCTGGTCGAAGACCAGCTCGACTGACCCCGCTTACTCCCCGGCGAGACGCCACCCGAACGACACTCTCTCCCAAGGACGAACAATGCCCACCTATACTGCACCCGCCCGCGATGCCCGTTTCATCATCAACGAATTGTTGGATCTGGCCAGCTATGGAAACCTGCCGGGATTCGAAATGGTCTCGGAAGATGTCGTGGAAGCCGTCATCAACGAAGGCGGCAAGTTTTGCGCCGAGGTGCTCGCACCGCTCAACCGCGTCGGTGACGAGCATGGCTGTGTCCGCAATGAAGACGGGTCGGTCACCACGCCTCCAGGTTTCAAGGAAGCATTCGACCAGTTTCGCGAAGCGGGTTGGGGTACGATCTCCGCTCCCGAAGAGTTCGGTGGACAGGGCATGCCGCATGTTCTGGGCTTTGTGATGGAAGAGTTCATCTCCAGCGCCAACCAGGCCTTCGGCATGTATCCGGGTCTCACCAATGGCGCGATTTCGGCACTTATCGCGAAGGGCTCGGACGAGCAAAAGACGATGTACCTTCCCAAGATGATCTCGAACGAGTGGACGGGTACGATGAACCTGACCGAGCCGCATTGCGGAACGGACCTTGGCATGATCCGTACAAAGGCAGAGCCACAGGGCGATGGCAGCTACTCGATCACAGGCACCAAGATCTTCATCTCGGCCGGTGAGCACGACATGAGCGAGAACATCATCCACCTCGTTCTCGCCAAGACCCCGGGCGCGCCCGACAGCACCAAGGGCATCTCGCTTTTCGTGGTGCCCAAGTTTCTCGTGAACGAGGACGGTTCGCTGGGCGAGCGTAACGGTGTGATGTGTGGCTCGATCGAAGAGAAGATGGGCATTCACGGCAATTCGACCTGCGTCCTCAATTATGACGGCGCAAAGGGCTGGCTAGTCGGTGAGGAGAACAAGGGGCTTGCCGCCATGTTCATTATGATGAACGCCGCGCGCCTCGGCGTCGGCATCCAGGGGCTGAGCCAGGCCGAAGTCGCCTATCAGAACGCAGTCGCTTATGCGCTCGACCGTCGGCAGGGCCGCGCGTTGACCGGTCCGGCCGAACCCGATCAACAGGCCGATCCGATTTTCGTCCACCCCGACGTCCGCCGCATGCTGATGGACGCGAAGGCTTTCACCGAAGGCATGCGCGCGCTCGCCCTGTGGGGCGGTTTGCTGGTCGATCTGATCCACAAGGCCGAAACCGAGGAAGAACGCGAAGAAGCCGACCTGCTACTCGGGCTGATGACTCCGGTGATCAAGGGTTACGGCACCGACAAGGGCTATGAAGTCGCCACCAACATGCAGCAGGTCTTCGGCGGCCATGGCTACATCGAGGAATGGGGCATGAGCCAGTTCGTCCGCGACGCGCGAATCGCCCAGATTTACGAAGGCACCAACGGCGTGCAGGCGATGGATCTTTGCGGTCGCAAGCTCGCCCAGAAGGGCGGGGCCGGGGTGCAGGCTTTCTTCAAGCACGTGGGCGAGGAAATCGCTGCGGCGAAGGAAGTCGACGAATTGAAGGACATGGCCGAACAGCTTGAGAAGGCCCTTGGGCAGCAGCAGGCAGCGACCATGTGGTTCATGCAGAATGCCATGCAGAACCCCAACCACCTTGGCGCAGGTGCGCACCATTATATGCACATTATGGGCATCGTGACCCTGGGCCTGATGTGGCTGAAAATGGCCAAGGTGGCGCAAGCGAAGCTCGGCAGCGCCGGCGATGACAAGGCGTTCTACGAGCAGAAGCTGGCCACTGCACGCTACTACATGGACCGTTATCTGCCCGACGCTGGTGCGCTGCGCCGCAAGCTGGAAGCCGGCAGCGACAGCCTGATGGCGCTGGGCGAGGATGCCTTCCAGACGGCCGCCTGATAGCGAGCTATGGCAAAAGAGAAGGGCGCCTTCCGCGAGGAGGGCGCCCTTTCTTTGCGTTGAAAGTCTGCCAAATCCTATTCGGTTGGCAGGAAGTCCGGCACCGATAGGTAACGCTCGCCTGTGTCGTAGTTGAAACCGAGGATACGGCTGCCTGCATCGAGTTCGGGTAGTTTCTTGGCGATCGCGGCAAGCGTGGCGCCGCTCGAGATGCCTACCAGCAAACCTTCCTCTGCGGCGCACCGGCGAGCCCACTGCTTGGCATCCTCCGGTTCGACCTGGATTGCCCCGTCGATTGCCGAGGTGTGCAGATTTTCCGGCACGAAGCCTGCACCGATACCCTGGATGGGATGGGGGCCCGGCTGACCGCCACTGATTACGGGCGAGGCGGTCGGTTCTACGGCATAGGCCTTCATGCCGGTCCAGGTTTCCTTCAGTACCTCGGCGCAGCCGGTGAGGTGGCCGCCGGTGCCGACGCCGGTAATCATTACGTCGATCGGCTCGTTAGCGAAATCCGAGAGGATCTCGCGTGCCGTGGTGCGCTTGTGCACCTCGAAGTTGGAAGGATTGTCGAACTGGCTCGGCATCCATGCACCCTCGGTCTGCTGGACCAGCTCGTGCGCACGTTCGATCGCACCTTTCATGCCGCCTTCCTTGGGTGTCAGGTCGAAGGTCGCGCCATATGCCAGCATGAGTCGTCGACGCTCGAGGCTCATGCTTTCAGGCATCACAAGGATAAGCTTGTAGCCCTTGACCGCGGCGGCCATGGCCAGACCGATGCCGGTATTGCCGCTGGTCGGCTCGATGATCGTTCCGCCCGGCTTGAGCTTGCCGTCCTTTTCCGCATCTTCGACCATTGCGAGGCCGATACGATCCTTGATCGAGCCGCCCGGATTGGCACGCTCGCTCTTCACCCAGACCTCGTGGTCGGGGAACAGGCGAGCGAGGCGAATGTGCGGCGTACCGCCAATGGTTTCTAGGACTGACTGGGCTTTCATGGGATCTGCTCCTGCAGCTTTTCTTCGGGTGTCTGTTCTTGCAATTCTTCAGGCGGGTCGAAGGTCCTCGTGGTGCGAAGAACGGGAAAAATCTTTGTCCAAGCCGCCACCGTGATGATCGCACCCGCCCCGCCGCTCACGACCGCGGCTACCGGGCCTATCGCATATGCCAGGCTGCCGGAAAAGAAGTCGCCGAATTCATTCGAGGCGCTGATGGTCAACAGGCTCACCGAAGATACCCGCCCTCGCTTTTCGTCTGGCGTGTGCAATTGGATCAGCGACTGGCGGATGTACACGCTGAACATGTCGGCCGCGCCGACGATGAAGAGCATGGCGAGGCTAAGCGGCATCGAGGTCGAAATGCCGAAAATGATCGTTGCCACACCGAAAATAGCGACGGCCCAGAGCATCTTGGGCCCGACCTGTGTCCTGAGCGGGCGGAAGCTGAACCATAGCGCCGTGAGCGCAGCTCCGACAGCGGGCGCCATTGCCAATTGCGCTAGCCCGGTTTCTCCGACTTGTAGAATATCGCGGGCATAAACGGGAAACAACGCCGTCGCGCCTGCGAGGAATACTGCGAAGAGGTCCAGTGTAATTGCACCTAGAACCATCTTGTTGCGCACGACATAGCGCAGCCCTTCGACCATCGCGTGGATCGGGCGCTGATTCTGCGGACGGGGCGGCTGCGGAACCTTGCCGATAAAGGAAAGCGCGGTGATCGAGACCAGAAACAACCCGCCGGCGACTATGTAGGGCAGGGAAGGAAAGACGGCATAAAAATAGCCGCCGACCGCGGGACCGACAATCATGCCGACCTGCCATGAAATGCTCGAAAGGGCGATGGCATTGGGAAGAATCGCCTTGGGAACGAGATTCGGAGCGAGCGCCGACAGCGCGGGACCTGCAAATGCGCGGGCTATGCCAAGCAGGATTGCGACGCCGAAAATCCAGGGCAGAGCAATGGCATCGGTCCATGTCAGCCACGCCAGAATTGCTGCGCAAAGCAGTTGCAGGAGGACGGTCAGTCGCCCGAGGTTTCGGCGGTCGAAATGATCCGCTGCCCAACCGGAAAAGGGCGTCAGCAGGAACAAGGGGACGAATTGCAGCAGGCCGATCAAGGCCAATTGGCCGGAGGCTTCACCAACGGACATCCCGCCGTCGCGCGCAATGTTATAGGTCTGCCATCCGATGATCAGCATCATCGCATATTGCGCCAGCGTCATCGACAGGCGTGAAAGCCAGTAGGCGCGAAAATTGGCTATGCGAAGCGGCGATGTGTTGGGGGAGGCGATGTCTAACGTCACCCCAGACGCATGGCAGGCGCCCTTTCGCTTGTGAAGAGACGCCTGCTTGCTCGATTAAAAAGAGATGTTGGCGTTCAGCGCAGCTTGCGCAGGCGCGGGTTCGGCTGCAGCGTGTCGATCATCGACAGGAAATCGTCGACACGGATGATGCGTTCGAACTGGAATCCGGCACGGTTGTCGCGGCACCAGATGCAATAGGCTTCGATGCGGCCGATGACCGGCAGGCGCACGACGACACGCTCGCCCCGATTGATGGCATCGGCATCGTCGATCATGAAACCGTTGGCGGAAATGTTCGCGATATGCATCCGCATGTCGCCCTTGCCGAAATGCTCGGCGATGACCGGGTGGTCGACCGGGTGCCGCGCCATCCGGCGCTGGTCGGTTACGCTGAGTTGTGCTCCGGCGCTCATGCGGTGTGACCCTTTTGATGTTCTCGTGACCCGCACCTTATCGCTCAAAATGCCGAAGAAATAGTAAACCGAAAGGGCGATTTTCTAAAGGATTTGGTACCCGCAGGGCTGCTACTGTCTGATAATCGCGTGTCTCTTCTTTCCCAGTGACAGCTTGGCCTCTTTGCCTGCTGCAATCTCGACAAGATGCCCCGGATCGGTCACTGCGACACCATCGATCTTCACGGCGCCTTCGGCCAGCTTGCGCTTGGCTTCCTTGCCAGAGGCAACGAAATTCAGCGCAGTAAGCACCGCACCGATCCGCATTCCTTCAGTGCCGACAGTGATCGAAGGAAGGTCTTCGCCTGTTCCGCCGCCGGCGAAGGTCTCTGCTGCGGTTTTCTCTGCCGATACCGCTGCGTCCCGTCCGCGGACCAGTGCCGTGACTTCATTGGCGAGAACCGTCTTCGCCTCGTTGATTTCGGCTCCTTCGAGAGCTTCGAGTTGGGAAATCTCGTCAAGTGACAAGTCCGTAAACAGGCGCAGGAAACGGCCCACATCCCGGTCGTCCACATTGCGCCAGTATTGCCAGAAATCGTAGTTGGGGAGTTGGGCTTCGTTCAACCAGACCGCACCGGCAGCGGTCTTGCCCATCTTTGCTCCGTCCGCAGTGGTCAACAGCGGCGTGGTGAGGCCGAAAAGTTCGCTGCCGTCCATCCGGCGCGCCAGTTCCATACCGTTGACAATGTTGCCCCACTGATCGCTTCCGCCCATTTGCAGGCGGCAGTCATAACGCTGTGCGAGTTCTCGGTAGTCGTAGGCCTGGAGGATCATGTAGTTGAATTCGAGAAAGGTCAGCGGCTGCTCCCGATCGAGCCGTAACTTGACCGAATCGAATGTAAGCATGCGATTGATAGTGAAATGCGGTCCGACGCTCCGAAGAAGTTCGATGTAGCCGAGCTTGCTGAGCCACTCGTCGTTGTCGACCATAATTGCATCGGTCGGACCGTCGCCAAAGGTAAGCAGGCGTTCGAACACCTGCCGGATTCCGGCAACATTTTCAGCGATGATCTCGTCGGTCATCAGGCGCCGGCTTTCGTCGCGTCCGCTAGGATCACCGATCTTGCCCGTTCCACCGCCCATAACGACAATGGGCTTATGCCCGGCCTGCTGGAGCCTGCGCAGCATCATGATCTGCACGAGACTGCCGATGTGAAGCGACGGTGCGGTGGGATCGAATCCGATATACCCAGGAACGATCTGCCGTGCGGCAAGGGCGTCCAATCCCTCCGCATCGGTAATCTGGTGGATATAGCCGCGCTCTTCGAGCAGACGCAGGAGATCGGATTGGTAGGTGCTCATGATGGAGCGCCCGCTAGCATGGGGATTTGGCTTTGCAAACGCATGAACTCATCGCTCACGGGGCCTACCCGCCACTGGAGGTATCTGCCGTATCCGCGCGGGTCGTCTCGCTAGATGGCAACTGGTTGCGACTACGCTGGAGAATCGAGGGTTCAGGCAAGCTGATGGTGCCTCCCTTCGCGGGGAAGGGACGAGCTGACGAATTGTGGCGTACAACCTGCTTCGAACTGTTCCTGAAACCCGATGGCGGGGATGCCTATTGCGAGTTCAACCTTTCCCCATCTGAGCGTTGGGCGGCTTATGACTTCTCCTCGCCCAGGGAAGGCATGAAGGACAGGTCTTCTCCACGCGAACCGGAGTGTACCATGCGGCAGGGCAGCAGCTTTGCAATCTTCGACGCGGCGATACCTGCGGGCGCTCTGCCCGCAGGCGATTGTTTTGCCGGAATAACTTGCGTGCTGGAAGAAGAAGGCGGGATCAAGAGCTTCTGGGCGCTCGCACATTCACAGGACGAACCGGACTTCCATGATCACGCTTGCTTCACCGCTCGCCTTGTTGCACCCACGCCCGCATGAAATTCGGGATCGATCGCCTCATCACTGAAGACGAATTGCGTGCGCCCCTTGAAGGCAAACGCGTTTCGCTTGTCGCCCATCCAGCCTCGGTCACTGCTCAGCTCGAGCATTCGCTCGATGCGCTAATAGGCCGCGGGATCAACGTGACCTCTGCTTTCGGTCCGCAGCACGGCCTGAAGGGCGACAAGCAGGACAACATGGTCGAGACTGCGGATGAGACCGATCCGCGATATGGCATTCCCATCTTCAGCCTTTACGGCGAAGTGCGCCGGCCGACTGGCCAGATGATGTCGACCGCCGATGTCTTCCTTTTCGACCTTCAGGATCTTGGCTGTCGGATCTATACCTTTGTCACAACGCTGCTCTATCTGCTTGAGGAAGCTGCGAAAACGGGCAAGTCGGTCTGGGTGTTGGATAGGCCCAACCCGGCGGGAGGCCCCGTCGAAGGCACACTGCTTCTCCCCGGACAGGAAAGCTTCGTTGGCGCTGCGTCCATGACGATGCGCCACGGCATGACGATGGGAGAGATGGGCCACTGGTTCGTCGAGCATTTCAAGCTCGATGTCGATTACCGCGTCATAGAGATGGAAGGCTGGAAACCGGGCAAGGCGCCCGGCTTTGGCTGGCCCGACAACCGCGTGTGGATCAATCCGAGTCCCAACGCAGCAAATCTGAACATGGCTCGAGCCTATGCCGGTACGGTCATGCTCGAAGGCACGACGCTGAGCGAGGGCAGGGGGACGACCCGGCCACTCGAAGTGCTTTTCGGTGCGCCCGATATCGATGCCCATGCCGTGCTGGAGGAGATGAAGCGCGTTTCGCCCATGTGGCTGCGTGGATGCCGCCTACGCGAATGCTGGTTCGAACCGACCTTCCACAAGCACGCAGGCAACCTATGCAATGGCTTGATGATACACGCTGAAGCGCCGTTTTACGATCATCACGAATTCAAGCCTTGGCGCTTGCAGGCGCTGGCCTTCAAGGCGATCCGCACCCTATATCCGGATTACGAACTCTGGCGCGATTTCCCTTACGAGTACGAGTTTGATCGCCTTGCCATCGATGTGATCAACGGCGGTCCAGTCTTGCGCGAATGGGTCGACGATACCGAGGCCGAACCGGGCGATCTTGAAGAGATTGCCGGAACCGATGAGGAAAGCTGGCGCGAAACAATCGCGCCGCATCTGATCTACAGTTGACCCCCTATCGAGTGGGATCCGACTGCCTCTCAGCCTTGTTTTCGGCTGAGTTCGCGCATCGCATCGTCCAATCCGTCTAGTGTGAGGGGATACATCCGATCGTTGACGAGGTGCTTCATCACCTTGGTCGATTGCGAATAACCCCACTGTTTTTCCGGCACGGGATTGAGCCATACAGTTGCCGGATAGGTGTTTGTCACCCGCTGCATCCAGGCGGCGCCGGCTTCTTCGTTCATGTGTTCGACGCTGCCACCGGGATGGGTAATCTCGTAGGGGCTCATCGCGGCATCGCCGACGAAGACGACCTTGTAGTCGTGTCCGTACTTGTGGAGTATATCCCAGGTCTTGGTACGTTCTTGCCACCTGCGTCGGTTGTCCTTCCAGACGCCTTCGTAAAGGCAATTGTGGAAGTAGAAGAATTCGAGGTTCTTGAACTCGCTCGTAGCGGCGCTGAAAAGCTCCTCGGTAATCTTGACGAAAGGATCCATCGATCCTCCGACATCGAGGAAAAGCAGGAGCTTCACCGCATTATGCCGTTCTGGCCGCATGCGGATGTCGAGCCATCCCTGCTTGGCCGTGCCCTCGATCGTCGCATCGAGATCCAACTCGTCCGCCGCACCTTCGCGGGCGAAGCGGCGTAGGCGGCGCAGCGCCATCTTGATATTGCGCGTGCCCAGTTCCTTGGTGTTGTCGAGGTTTTTGAACTCTCGCTTGTCCCACACTTTGATCGCGCGCTTGTGCTTGCTTTCGCCCCCGATACGCACACCCTCGGGGTTATAGCCCGAATTGCCGAAGGGTGAGGTGCCTCCGGTGCCGATCCACTTATTGCCGCCCTGGTGACGCTCGTGTTGTTCTTCCAGCCGCTTCTTAAGCGTCTCCATGATTTCGTCCCAGTCTCCCAGGCTCTTGATCTTTTCCATCTCCTCTTCGGAAAGGAATTTCTCGGCGACTGCCTTCAGCCAGTCTTCCGGAATATCCACCGGATTCTGGCCGTAATCGGTCATGATTCCCTTGAAGACCTTGGAGAAAACCTGGTCGAACCGGTCGAGAAGGCCTTCATCCTTCACGAACGTCGCGCGGCTCAGATAATAGAAGCTTTCCGGGGATTGCCCGATCACTTCCCTGTCGAGCGCCTCGAGCAGGGTAAGGTGCTCCTTGAAACTCGCGGGAATGCCTGCTGCGCGCAGCTCGTCGACGAAATTGAAGAACATCGTTCTTTCCTAACCCGCACATCGCCGACGCGCCAGCCCCCGCCAGCCACCAATTCTTCGAATGTGCAGTTAGACTTAACGCTCCCCTAACCATTCGCCCCTAGAGTGCAGGGCGAACATTCCAAAACAGGGGTCACGACAGATGGAAGTGAGCGCAATCGATGCACGGGGAGCATCGGCCCTCGACCGCATTCCGGAAGCCTGCGGCAAGGTCACAGTCGGGTGCTCCGATGTCGCCGGTATCGTCCAGGCGGTTCTCGACAGTTCGGGTGTCCTGCGGGCAGAGCACATCGAGCTTCAGGGAACGGTCAAGGAGCTCGAAGCCGATCAGCGCAAGGTTTCCGAGGCCAGCGACGAGGCGCGACTGCTTTCGGCGCGGGCGATCGAGCGGCTCAACATGGGCACCAGTCAGATCCAGTCCTCGCTTCAGCAAATTACCAATCTGCTCGATCTCGTGGAAACGCTTGCCACCCATGTCACCGGTTTCGCTGCTGCGATGGATCAGGTGAAGCGATGCTCGCAGGATATCGAGCAGATCGCGGAGACGACCAACATCCTCGCGCTCAACGCCACTATCGAGGCTATGCGTGCGGGTGATGCGGGGCGTACCTTTGCGGTAGTTGCCAATGAGGTGAAGACCCTCGCCGGCGAGACACGCAAGGCGACCGACGAGATCAGCGACGTCATCGAAACGCTGGGAAGCGAAGCGGCAACCGTCATCGAAAGGATCGAAGCGGGTGCCAAGGCATCCAATGAAGCGAAGACTTCGGTTGCCAGCATCGACGCAACTATTTCTGGCGTTAGCCAGTTGGTCGAGGAAGTCGACCAGCAGAACGACCAGATTACTCGCGCCACCGGTATGATGACCGAACACGTCGACCGGGTATCCAGTGTGATCGATAGCTTCGACCGGGCTGCCAATGAAAACGAGCACCGGCTTGAAACCGCGCACGAGCGGATCGAGGAGCTCGAACTGACCGCCAGCGAAATGTTCGACCAGATCGTGAAGGCCGGCCTATCTCCGCAGGACAGTCAGATGGTTGAAAAAGCGCAGCACTTCGCTGCCGAAGTCATCGCGACCGCGGAAAAAGCCATTAACAGCGGCTCGCTGAGCATGGACCAGTTGTTCGACGACAACTACCGGCTCCTCGAAGGCACCAACCCGAAGCAGTATCGCACGGCGCTGAGCGATTGGGCCGATGCCCACTGGCGCCCGATCAACGACCGGGTCGTAGGCGAGGGTGGTCCGATCATGATGTGTTCGCAGGCCGACATGAAAGGCTTCCTGCCCACGCACATCACCGACCGGTGTCGCAAGCCGACCGGCGATCTGACACATGATACCACCTACTGCCGCAACGGGCGGATCATGCTCTACGCGATCGACAAGAAAGCGAAGCAGCAGAACGATGCCTATATGATGGCCGTCTATCGCCAGGAAGGCGACGGGAAGAATTATGTCGTCGTTCGCAACGTCTATGTGCCAATCGTAATCAACGGTCGCCGCTGGGGTGATTTCGAACTGGCGTATAGCTTCCGTTGATCAGAGCGGTGCTTTTCGAAATGAGCTGACAGCGCAACTTGTTCTCAATATGTTCTCATCGCGAGCGATTCGCGAAGGAGGACGATTGCGACAATGTTTGCCCGTACCGGGCCGCACGAATTGCGGTACCTGTTCATCGACTTCAATGCCTATTTTGCGAGTGTCGAACAGCATGACGAGCCTGCGTTGCGCGGCAGACCAGTCATCGTCACGCCGCTGAAGTCCGAGTATAGCGGTGCAATTGCGGCCAGTTACGAAGCCAAGGCATTGGGTATTTCCCGCGGCACTTCGGTGGCCGAGGCACGCCGTCTCTGTCCAGACATAGCCGTGCGTCCGGCACGCCATGATCGCTATGTCGCGATCCACAAAGAGCTGATGGTGGAAATCGAACGGCACATCCCGGTCGTACAAGTTTGCTCGATCGACGAATGCTTGTGCGAGCTGGACCGGACCGAGACGACGAGACTTGCTGCAGAGGCAAAGGCACGGGATATCAAGCGCGGGATCGCGCGCAATATCGGTCCGATGCTGAAGGCTTCCATCGGCCTGTCGACAAGCCCGCTCCTTGCCAAGCTCGCCAGCGAACTGGTCAAGCCGGATGGGCTGACACTGATCGACAATTCCATGCTGCCCGACGCGCTGGTGGATTTACCGCTGCGTGCCATTCCCGGTATCGGGGAAGGCGTCGAGACACGTCTCGCCCGAGCGGGAGTGAACGATTTCACGGGTCTGTGGAAGCTTCAGCCAAAACAGGCGCGCGCGCTATGGGGTTCGGTCGAAGGAGAGCGCTTTTATTACGGCCTGCATGGATACGACATTCGACGCGAGACGCCTGCCGCAAAACGGATGATCGGTCATAGTCGCGTCCTTTCGGGCGAATACCGACGGTCCGACGGTGCGCGGATCGTCGCCCGCGCGCTGATCCTCAAGGCGGCGAGCAGGTTGCGATATTACGACCTCCACGCAGGCGCCATGCATTTCACCGCCAAGCTCGCAAGCGGGATCGCGCTTGGCCATGAGGCTGTTTTCCGTCCAACGCAGAATAGCTGGCGTTTTCTGCGCGAACTTGACGCATTCTGGCCGCAAATAATGGATGTTGTGCGCAGTAGCGATGGCGCGAACGCGGAGCTCAAGCTGGTATCATGCTATCTTCACGATTTACGCGCGGAACCGCCGCCGCTCGACCTGTTTGTCTCGCGCGAAGAAGATGCCCGCGATGCCCGCCAGGCTGCGCTATGGTGCTGCATCGACGACCTCAACCGCCGCTATCGCAAACAAGCCGTGGTCCTGAGTTCACAATATGGACTCGATCTCAACTATCTCGGCGTGAAAATTGCCTTCAGCCGCGTGCCTGAGGCGGCGGAGTTTGAATGTTGATCGGCCTCAGGTCTGACGCCGGGCCATGAAGGCAAGCCGCTCGAACATCATCACGTCCTGCTCGTTCTTCAGCAATGCACCATGGAGTGGCGGGATGGCGCTGTTCGGATTGCTGTCCTGCAAGACTTCCAGCGGCATGTCCTCGTTCAGCAGTAGCTTGAGCCAGTCGAGTAGTTCACTGGTCGAAGGCTTTTTCTTGAGGCCGGGTACGTCGCGAAGTTCGTAGAAGATTTCCATCGCCTTGCTGACGAGGTTCTTCTGGATACCGGGGAAGTGGACCTCGATGATGTCACGCATCGTCTCGCGGTCTGGGAATTTGATGTAGTGGAAGAAACAGCGGCGCAGGAAAGCGTCGGGCAGCTCTTTCTCGTTGTTCGAGGTGATGACCACGATAGGCCGTTCTTTCGCCTCGATCCGCGTATGCGTCTCGTAGACATCGAAACTCATGCGGTCGAGCTCCTGCAGGAGGTCGTTAGGAAACTCGATGTCGGCCTTGTCGATCTCGTCGATCAATAGGACTGGCAGCTCGGGTGAAGTAAAGGCCTCCCACAGCTTGCCTTTCTTGATGTAATTCGAAATGTCGTGAACACGCTCGTCACCAAGCTGGCCGTCGCGCAAGCGAGCTACCGCGTCATATTCATAGAGGCCTTGCTGCGCCTTTGTCGTCGATTTGACGTTCCATTCGATCAGCGGAGCATCTAACGCTTTCGAAATTTCATGAGCCAGTACGGTCTTGCCCGTCCCCGGCTCCCCTTTGACCAATAGCGGACGACGAAGCGTAACGGCTGCATTGACGGCGACTTTCAGGTCTTCGGTGGCGATATAGGACTGCGTACCTTCGAAGCGGGTCGTTTCGGACATCGGTTTTCCCTTGCAACTTTACGGATGCGTTAGGGCGCTGGCACTTCAAGGGCAAGGGGGCGTTGTAGTGACAAGGCCAAGGAACGACGGAGGGATCATGCCGACGGAAAATATCACGATTACCACGGATGCGGGACACGACCTGACCGGTTCGCTTGAGCTTCCTACCGGACTGGTGCGAGGGGCTGCCCTTTTCGCCCATTGCTTCACCTGCACGAAGAACAGCAAAGCGGCAGTTGCCGTGGCAAGAGAGCTGGCTGGCCAGGGCATCGCCTGCTTGCGCTTCGACTTCACGGGGCTTGGAGGGAGTGGCGGCGATTTCGGAAGAGCGGGCTTTGCCGTCGACGTGTCAGATCTGGTGGCAGCCGCCCAGGAACTGATCGACAGATTCCCTCAGCCAATCCTGCTTGTGGGACACAGCCTCGGCGGTGCGGCAGTCCTTGCTGCTGCGGACGAACTCGGCTTCGACAAGGTCGCGGCGATTGCAACCATTGGGGCACCATCGGATGTGCCTCATGTCCTATCGAATATCGATGGTGATCTCGAAAGGATACGCGACAAGGGTGAGGGCGTGGTGAAAATTGGCGGCCGCGAATTTACTTTGGGCCGCGAGTTTATTGAAAAGGTCGAAAATACGGACCTGCTGGCCGAAGTCGGTCGCTTACGGAAGCCGCTCCTGTTTCTCCATTCCCCGACAGACGACATCGTCGGTATCGAACACGCTAGTGCACTGTTCCAGGCGGCCCGGCATCCGAAGAGCTTCATCAGCCTGGAAGGCGCAGACCATCTCCTCTTGAAAGAGCAAGACGCGAAATTCGCCGCGAGCGTCATCGCTGGCTGGGCCGGGCGCTATCTACCGCTTCGCGAGGACTGGCCGATGCCTGACAAAGGCGTGGTGACCTGTATGGGTCATGGCAAATTCGGCACGGAAATCCACACGACCAGCCACCGGTTCATCGCCGACGAGCCGAAATCCTACGGTGGCGACGATACCGGCCCCACGCCATACGATCTGTTGCTAGGCGCCTTGGGCGCGTGCACCTCGATGACCCTGGGGATGTACGCCGAGCGCAAGAAATGGCCGCTCGAGGGCGTTAAAATCAATCTGGTTCACTCGAGCAATCATGCCAAGGATTGCGAAGAATGCTTGGCGGAAGAAGAGGGAATGCCGCATCAGCTCATTACCCGTGAAATCGTTCTCAGCGGGAATGATCTCTCCGAGGAGCAGCGGACACGTTTACTCGAAATTGCCGACAAATGCCCGGTTCACAAGACCCTGGAAGGTAGGATTTACGTAAAGACGCGGCTTGCCGAATAACTAATTATTTCGGGCATACCCATACGGCCCTTCCGGATCACGGGTGTCAGGCATCAATCATTTCTCGGTCGAACTCGCCTGCATTGTTCTGGATGAAATTGAAACGGTGTTCGGGATTGCGGCCCATGAGTTGATCGACCAGTTCCTTAACCACTGCACGTTGCTCGAATTCGGCAGGCAGCGTGATGCGGATCAGGCTGCGCGTATCCGGGTCCATCGTGGTCTCGCGTAGTTGTTGAGGATTCATCTCGCCAAGACCCTTGAAGCGGCCGACGTCTACCTTCTTTCCCTTGAATACGGTTTCTTCGAGCTCCTTGCGATGTGCATCGTCACGCGCATAGCGGCTCTCCTTGCCTGATGTGAGACGGTAGAGCGGAGGCTGTGCGAGGTAGAGATGTCCGCCGCGTACCACTTCGGCCATTTCCTGAAAGAAATACGTCATAAGCAGCGTGGCGATATGCGCGCCGTCGACATCGGCGTCGGTCATGATGATGATGCGGTCGTAACGCAGGTTCTCCGGGTCGCAATCCTTGCGTGTGCCGCAGCCCATGGCGAGCGTCAGGTCGGCTATTTCACTATTGGCGCGGATCTTGTCGGCAGTGGCGCTGGCGACGTTGAGAATTTTGCCGCGGATAGGCAGGATCGCCTGTGTTTTGCGGTTGCGAGCCTGTTTGGCGCTGCCGCCTGCACTGTCGCCTTCGACAATGAACAGTTCGGTTTCTCCGTCGCCTTCGCCGGAGCAATCGGTAAGCTTTCCGGGCAGACGCAGTTTTTTGGCATTGGTTGCGGTCTTGCGCTTGATCTCGCGTTCCTGCTTGCGGCGCAGGCGCTCGTCCATCCGCTCCATAACCTGGCCCAGCAGAGCCTTGCCTCGGTCCATGTTGTCGGAAAGGAAGTGATCGAAATGATCGCGCACTGCGTTCTCTACCAGTCGAGCTGCCTCGGGTGATGTGAGGCGGTCTTTGGTCTGGCTCTGGAACTGCGGATCGCGGATGAAGACGCTGAGCATGACCTCGGCACCGACCATGATATCGTCAGCCGTGAGGTCCTTTGCCTTCTTCGTGCCGGTCAGTTCGCCGAACGCACGCAGCCCCTTGGTAAGGGCCGCACGGACACCTTGCTCGTGCGTACCGCCGTCGGGCGTGGGCACCGTGTTGCAGTACCAACTCGTCGAACCGTCAGAATAGAGTGGCCATGCAATCGCCCATTCGACGCGGCCCTGTTCCATGCCGTCCTGCTCGGGAAAGTCCTGCGATCCGGCGAATGGCTGGGCAGTGACGCATTCTCGTCCGCCGATCTGCTCGGCGAGGTGATCGGCCAGGCCACCTGGAAACTTGAAAATTGCCTCTGCAGGGACTTCTTCCGAAGCCAGACTTTCGGTGCATTTCCAGCGGATTTCCACGCCCGCGAACAGATAGGCCTTAGAGCGGGCGAGCTTGAATAGCCGTTTGGCGCTGAACTTGCGGTCACCGAAGATTTCGCTGTCGGGAACAAAAGTTACCGTTGTCCCGCGCCGATTTGGGGTAGGGCCAAGTTCTTGGATATCGCCCTTGGGCGCGCCCTTGGAGAATTCCTGCGCATACAGCGTCTTGTCGCGCGCTACCTCGACCCGTGTGTAGTCCGACAGAGCGTTGACCACGCTGACGCCCACGCCGTGGAGACCGCCGCTGGTAGCATAGGCCTTGCCCGAGAACTTGCCGCCCGAATGGAGCGTGGTGAGGATGACTTCCAGCGTCGACTTGCCCGGATACTTCGGATGCTCTGCCACCGGCATCCCGCGCCCGTTATCAGAGATGGTGATGCGGTTGCCTTCCTCGACCCGGACCTCGATCCGGCTGGCATGGCCGGCGACCGCCTCGTCCATCGAATTGTCGAGCACTTCGGCGACGAGATGGTGCAAAGCCCGGTCGTCAGTCCCGCCGATATACATGCCGGGGCGTCGGCGCACAGGCTCAAGGCCTTCGAGGACCTCGATGGAAGAAGCATCATAGTCGCCGGAAGATGTCGGCGTATTTTCGAACAGGTCGTCGGACATTGCCGCAGGCTATATCGCTCGCAGTGCTCGCCGCAAGCTGGACGGTAAGGTTATCCGCCTGTCAGAAGCCCTTGGGGGCAGCCGAGACAACCTCTACGTCGCCATTGGTTACCCGGCGTACTTCCATCGAGCGCTGAATCACGCCGTTCCGTTGAAAGCGAAAGGGGCCATCGATACCGTCGAATCCCCCCGACTGGAACAGAACATCGGTAGGAAATGGACGGCCGAAGCGCCATTCGCGTGCTGCCCGAAGCGTCAGCAGGACAGCGTCGTAACCAAGCGTCGCAACGCGATAAGGCTGTCCGCCGAACCGTTCCTGATAGCTACGCACAAAGCCGGCGTAGCGAGCATCGCTGACAGCGGAGAAGAGCGCGCCGCGCAGTGCGGAAGACCGTAGTAACGCACTGTCGCCGCTCCAACGTTCGGTCCCCAAAATCCGGAGGCCAGCAGACTTCACGGCTTCCGCACCCCGGATCGAATTGGCACCTCCGTCAGCGATCAGGATCGTGTCGAAGCCGCCGCGCTGCTTCAACCGGCCCGCGGCACTGACGACCGAAGTATTGCTGCGGGTATAGTTTTCGCTCGCGACGAGGTTCCCGCCGTATTCGGAAAGAGCCGAACGCAGCGCTGCGTCGGCGCGCACTCCATAATCACCGTCGGGCGCGAGTATGGCGAAACTGTCGGCTCCATTGTCGCGTGCATATTCCACACTGCGCGCAATCGATTGTTCGGGAATATGACCCATCACGAATACGCCAGGGCCGGCCACAGTCGCATCGTTGGAAAAGCTGATAATCGGCACGTTGGCTGGAGCGGCCTCGGCGCGGACCGAAACGACGTTGCTGCCCAGCAAGGGGCCTATTATCAGCTTGCTGCCGTCGGCAATCGCCTGCCTAGCCGCTGCCTGCGGACCTTCGGCAGTGTCATAGGTGGTAATGCGCAAGTTGCTCGCTTCAGTGTCGAGGATCGCCATGGTCGTTGCGTTGGCGATCGATTGTCCCACTTCGCCGTTCTGGCCGGAAAGGGGCACCAGCAGTGCAACTCGGTGCAGGTTCTCGTCCTGGGGAAGGGTGGTCGCGCTCGGCTCCGGTGTGGGGGTGCCCACGGTAGGGGCATCGCCGCCTTTCGGAATTATCGAACAGCCTGAAAGCAGGACTGCGCCTGCCGCCATCATTACGTTACGCCGGGTGACAAATGCGCGCTTCATTCTTGCCGCGTCCCTCTAAGGTAGTTCATGGGGAGAGAGTGAGCGATGCCGCCCAGCCTCTACAGGACCGCCTTACACCCGGTCTTTACCTTGTTGCCACCCCTATCGGCAATCTGGGCGATATCACCATGCGAGCCGTGGACATTCTGTCACGCTGCGACGCGGTTGCTTGCGAGGACACGCGGGTCACCGGCAAGCTTTTGAAGCATCTGGGTATTTCCAAACCGCTTTGGCGGTACGACGATCACAGCGAGCATCGCGACCGATCCCGCCTTGTCGAATCCGTCCGTACGCGCGCGGTCGCGCTGGTGAGCGACGCGGGGACACCGATGATCTCCGATCCAGGATACCGGTTGGTGAACGATTGCCGTGCGGAAGGCATTCCTATCACGAGCCTGCCCGGTGCATGCGCTGCGATCGTAGGGCTGACGCTTTCCGGCTTGCCGAACGACCGATTTCTCTTCGCCGGTTTCCTGCCGGTCAAGGACAAGGCCCGGCGCGAAACACTCGAGGAACTGTCTGCCACCAATGCGACACTGGTTTTTTACGAAACAGGGCCACGCCTGCTCAAATCGCTGAAGGTACTGGGCGAGGTCCTGCCCGAGCGGGAAATCGCAGTTGCGCGCGAACTCACCAAGTTGCACGAGGAGTGCCGCCGTGGACTGTCCGACGGATTGATCGCCTATTACGATGCTAATCCTCCGAAAGGAGAAATCGTGCTTCTCGTCGGACCGCCGCAAGATCATGCTCCCAGTGATGCGGATGCGGACCATATGCTCCGTGAAGCCATGCAGACGATGAAGGCAAGTCAGGCCGCCGGACAGGTCGCGAAGGCGACCGGTCTGGATCGCAAGGCGCTCTATGCCCGCGCGATGGAGTTGAAGTCCGAATGAACCGTCAGCAGGCCGAGCGCAGCGGTCGCGATGGCGAGACGCGTGCGGCGCTCTGGCTGCGGGCGAAGGGGTGGCAGATTCTCGACCGGCGCATCAAGACGCCGGCAGGAGAGATCGATCTCGTGGCGAAACGCGGCAGGCTGATCGCTTTCGTCGAGGTGAAATGGCGTAAGAAGCGCGAGGAACTAGACTACGCGATTGACCAGACGCGCTTGACCCGCGTTGCCGCAGCGACCGAGGCCGTGGCGCATCGATATGCACAGGAGGGGGAGGATATCCGTGTCGATGTAATCCTGCTTGCACCTGGTGCCTTCCCTCGCCACATCGCCAACGCCTGGCAGCCCTGATCCTGCGGCGGGCTCAGTATAACCGGAGTTTGAGATGACCCTACGTGTCGCCGTACAGATGGACCCGCTCGAAAGCATCAAGATCGCGGGAGACAGCAGCTTCGCTTTGATGCTCGCAGCGCAGGAGCGCGGGCATGAGGTCTGGCATTACGATGTCGCAAGTCTCGCCTGGCAAAGCGACGGTACGCCCGCGGGCCAAATCACAGCGCATGCCGCACCGGTCAAGGTTCAGCGGGTCGAAGGCGCTCACTTCACTGCCGGGGAACGCCGCCGTATCGATCTTGCAAGGGATATCGACGTCGTGTTGATGCGGCAGGATCCCCCGTTCCATCTTGGCTATATCAGTGCCGCTTTTCTGCTCGATCGGTTGAAGGGCACTACTCTGGTCGTAAATGATCCGCGCGAAGTGGTGAACGCGCCCGAGAAGATGTTCGTGCTCGATTATGCCAGGTTCATGCCACCGACCATGATCGCGCGGCATCTTGACGACCTCAAGACCTTCCAGCGTGAGCACGGTTCGGTGGTTGTAAAGCCGCTCCACGGCAATGGCGGCAAGGCGATTTTCCGCCTTGATGAGAGCGGTACAAACCTGTCGGCACTCAGCGAGGTATTCGACCTTACCTGGCCAGAGCCGCATATGTTGCAGCCATTTCTCCCGGAAGTGGCGGAAGGCGACAAGCGTATAGTCCTCGTCGATGGTGAATTTGCCGGGGCAATCAACCGCTTTCCCGGAGAAGGTGAGTTTCGTTCGAATCTGGCGCAAGGCGGTCATGCGGAGGCTGCGACATTGACCCCGCGTGAAGAGGAAATTTGTGCTGCAATGGGGCCCGAACTGAAGAAGCGCGGTCTGGTATTTGTCGGGATCGACGTGATTGGCGGGAAGTGGTTGACGGAAATCAACGTTACCTCGCCAACCGGAATCGTTGCAATCGACAGATTCAACGGTACCGACACGGCCAGCCTTATCTGGGAAGCGATCGAGCGCAGATACGCGGACCAATAACTCCGATCGGCCGTTAGACGCACTGTGAACGATTTCATCCTAAGTGCTATCGCCAGCGGCGGATATTTCGGCATCTTCATCCTGATGGCGCTGGAGAATATCTTTCCGCCCATGCCGTCGGAAATTATCATGGGCTATGGCGGTGTGCTGGTTGCACGCGAGCAGATGTCCTTCATGCCGCTTCTGATGATCGGCACGCTGGGCACGGTGGCGGGAAACTATTTCTGGTATTGGCTCGGTTATCGCTGGGATGAAGATCACCTCAAGAATTTCATCGAAAAGCGCGGGCGCTGGCTGACCTTCGAATGGGAAGAATTCGAAAAGGCGCGCCACATGTTCCGTCGCCACGGTGACTGGATCGTCTTCCTGCTGCGCTTCTCGCCGTTCCTTCGCACCATTATCTCTTTGCCTGCCGGGCTTGCCAGGATGAAGCTCTGGCGCTTCCTCCTCTTCACCTTCCTCGGATCGCTGATCTGGAATGGAGCGCTGATCCTTGGCGGCAGTGCTCTGTCCGGCCTGATCGACCGGTACGATGTCTATGCGAGCTGGGCGGTCGGCGGTTTCATTGCCATGGGTGTAGCCTGGTATGTGTACCGGGTGGCCACGTGGAAACCGGCGAGCAGAAAGTCCTAGTCCGTCTCTCGCGGGTGGGCGCTGCGGTAGGTATCCAGCAAGCTCGCCGCATCGACCTTCGTATAGATCTGGGTCGACCCGAGACTGGCATGGCCGAGCAGCTCCTGCAGGCTGCGTAGATCGGTCCCGGCGCCTAGCAAATGCGTTGCGAAACTATGTCTCAGCGCGTGAGGAGTGGCGGTATCGGGAAGGCCAAGCACACGCCGCGCACGGGCGGTGACTTTCTGCACCACGCCTTGTGAGAGCGGCCCGCCCTTGATGCCGCGAAAGAGCGGATCTTCGCCGGAAAGAGACCACGGGCATTGGCGCACATAGGCATCGACCGCCTCACGGATCAGTGGGACGAGCGGGACCATCCGCTGCTTGTTGCCCTTGCCGGTAACCGTGAGCGTTTCACCCAGCGGCAAGTCGCTGCCCTTGAGCGAAAGCGCCTCCGAAATGCGCATACCTGCGCCATAAAGCATCAACAGCACTGCCCGGTCGCGTGCGCCGACCCAGCCTTCGGCGGCGAGCGCTTCTACCGTTTCGGCCAGTCCGATCGCGTCGTCGGGGGTAACCGGGCGAGGCAAACCTTTTTTAAGGCGCGGTCCCCTGATGCGAGGGGATTCGGTCACCTCGTATCCCGCCTGCGCACGGGCAAAGCCGATGAAAGCTTTGAGCGCCGAGAGTTCGCGCGCGGCGGAGGCGTTGGACAGTCCGTCGACCCGCCGTGCAGCCAAGTGGGCGCGCAGTTTGGCAGTCGAAAGGCTGGCGATTTGTTCGAACCCGGTTATTTCGAGACTGGTCAGTAAGCGCTCGGCGGCCTTGTGATAGGCGCGCACGGTATGTGGTGACCGCCGCAGGCCGAGCGCAAGATGGTCATGCCACGCGCCAAGAACATCCTGCCTGCTCAACTGCTCACGAGCTCCTCGGGTACGAGTTCACCGAGAAGCCCATCTAGCAGCGGCATACCCGCTTCGGACACACCCAGCCGACCGTCCATGGTCCATATCAGTCCGAGATTTCGATAAAGAGCCAGCTTCTTTTCATCGATCAGGCCACCGCGGGAAATGCCGAAGCGGGATTCCAATTCGGCGAGGTCGATGCCATCGGCGAGGCGCAGGCCCATGAGTATGGCTTCCGAGGCCTGTTCGCGATTATCCAGAATTCTGTGCTCGGCGATACCGTCACCTTGCCTATCGATGGAGGCGAGGAAATTCTCGGGTTTCTTGTGGCGTGTCGTTCCAATACCGCCGCGCCGCCCATGCGCGCCCGGACCGATGCCGTGGTAGTCGCGGTATCGCCAGTAGGTGAGATTGTGACGGCTTTCCTCGCCCAGCTTCGCGTGGTTGCTGATTTCGTAAGCCGGGAGGCCAGCCTCGTCGGTCATGGCGCGGGTAAGGGCGAAGAGGTCGGCCGCCGGATCATCCTCCAACGGATTGACACGCCCCAGTCTAACATCCGTGGCGAAGCGCGTCGTAGGCTCGATGGTCAATTGGTACAGTGACATATGCGACGTTCCCAGCGCCAGCGCCTCCGAGAGTTCCTGCCGCCATTCGTCCGGCGTCTGATCGGGCCGGGCATAGATCAGGTCGATCGAAACGCGGCTGAACAGTTTCTGCGCTGTTTCGAGCGCATCAAGCGCTTCATTCGCACCATGGAGCCTCCCCAGAAAGCGCAACACGTCGTCACGCAGGCTCTGTACACCAAGCGAGACACGGTTGATCCCCGCGCTAGCAAGATCGGCAAAGTTCGCGGCTTCCACCGATGAGGGATTTCCTTCGAGTGTAATCTCGATGTTCTCCGCAAAGCCCCACAGTTTTTCAGCTTCTCGCAGGAGAGACGCCACGAGGGCAGGCGGCATGAGCGAAGGTGTTCCTCCACCGAAAAAGATACTTAGAAGCGACTCTTCATTTTCTACCGAAGCAAACTCGGCGCGCATATCGGCCAGCAATGCAGCTTCCCATACGGCCATGTCGGTGCGTCCGCGAACGTGGCTGTTGAAGTCGCAATAGGGACATTTCGCCAAGCAGAATGGCCAGTGGATGTAGAGAGAACGGGCCAATTCTTGGCTTCACCTCAAATTAAGCAGGAATACGGTTATAGCATTGCCATGGACGGGTCTAAAATTCTGATTGCGGCAAGCGCCGCATTCGCTGCGCTATGTGCCACGGGCATCACGGTTGCCGCAAGCGCTAGCAACAGCGGCAATGGGTACCGAACCGGAACAGCTTACGACAATCGCATGGATGATAGGCTCGCCTTGCGCATGCTCGACGCGCATAATCGTGAGCGGCAGCGCCTCGGCTTGCCCAAGCTGAAATGGAACCGCGCGCTGGAGCGCGAGGCACAGCAATGGGGCCGCGAACTCGCCAGACGTGGACGGCTAGAACATGCCGACCGCCGCACGCGCAACAGCACGGGCGAGAATCTATGGATGGGTAGTCAGGGCCAATGGGACGTGCTTGTCGGGCTCGAAATGATGATCGATGAAAAGAGGCATTACAGGCACGGTAATTTTCCCGAAATTTCCTCGACGGGAAAGTGGGCCGACGTAGCGCATTATACCCAGATAGTCTGGCGCGACACCAAGGAAGTTGGCTGTTCGGTAGTCAACGACCGGGGCTGGGACGTGCTGGTGTGTCGCTACTGGCCCGCCGGCAATGTTTGGGGTCAGAAGGCTTACTGACCGAACTGTTCGTTTACGAGTTTGGCGAAGGCATCGGCGCGATGGCTGATCGCGTGTTTTTCTTCCGGTGCGATCTCTGCGAAAGTTTGCTCGCGTCCCTTGGGAACGAAAACCGGATCGTAGCCGAACCCCATTTCCCCGCGGGGCGGCCACGTCAACTTTCCGGGTGCCGTACCTTCATAGACGGCGTGCTCGCCATCGGGCCAGGCGATTGCAAGTACACAGTGGAACGCGCAGGAGCGATCGGCATCGGGGCCTTTCCGCTGGAGCATTCCCTCGACCTTGCCCATGGCCATGTACCAGTCGCGGCCCGGATTGCCCTCGAACCACTGCCGTTCCGCCCAGTCTGCGGTATAGACGCCGGGGCGTCCGTCCAGTGCATCGACCGAAAGACCGCTGTCGTCGGCAAGGGAAGGGAGGCCCGAGGCCTCGGCTGCTGCGCGCGCCTTTAGCAGAGCGTTCTGGACGAAAGTCGTCCCCGTTTCCGCCGGTTCGGGCAGGCCCAGAGAGCCTGCGGAGATGCACTTCACCCCATGCGGGGCGAGCAGCGCGGAAATCTCCTTGAGCTTGCCCGCATTATGCGTGGCGATCACCAGGCTGCCCGAACCGATGCGGCGTGTCATTTGCGCGTAGCCTCGTCCTGCGCCTTGAAGATTTCGGCACAGCCCATCTGGGCCAAACGGAGGAGCCGCAGGAAGGCTTCTTCGTCATAGGGCGCGCCCTCTGCGGTTGCCTGTGCTTCAGCGATCTTGCCGCCTTCGATTAGTACGAAATTGGCATCGGCATCTGCCGAGCTGTCTTCGGGATAATCGAGGTCGAGCACAGGTGTTCCCTTGTAGATTCCGCAGGATACCGCGGCAACCTTGGCAGTAATCGGATCCTCGACGATGTCGCCCGACTTCATCAGCGCATTCACGGCGAGGCGCAGGGCGATCCATGCGCCGGAGATCGAGGCTGTGCGTGTGCCGCCATCGGCCTGGATGACGTCGCAATCGAGTGTAATCTGACGTTCGCCAAGTTTCCTGTGGTCGACTACAGCACGCAAGCTACGACCAATAAGGCGCTGTATTTCCTGAGTTCTTCCACTCTGTTTTCCCTTGGCTGCCTCACGTTGGCCGCGAGTATGGGTTGCGCGTGGCAGCATTGAATATTCGCCGGTGACCCAGCCTTCGCCTTTGCCGCGAAGCCACGGCGGTATGCGTTCTTCGACGCTGGCGGTGCACAGCACCTTGGTATCGCCGAAACCGATCAGGCAGCTGCCCTCGGCATGTTTGGTGTAACCGGTCTCGATGGTAATGGCGCGCATTTCATCGGGCGCACGTCCTGAAGGTCGCATAAAATCTCCAATGCAGTCGAATCTCTCGGGCAGGCTTTGGCCGAAGCCCCTTGAGGCCGCAAGGGGAGCGGCTAGATAGGAACAATGAACTCGCCGCCTCTACCTGACATGTCCGACCGTGCTCGCGAGATATTTCGCCTCGTGGTCGAGGGATATCTCGAGAGCGGCTCGCCGGTCGGTTCGAAAGCTCTTTCGGGCGAGGGAGGTGTGAACCTCTCACCCGCGTCGATCCGGTCCGTTCTGGCGGAATTGGAACAGCGCGGGCTTCTTGCCGCTCCGCACACCAGCGCAGGCCGTATGCCGACGGACAGCGGACTTCGTCTCTTTGTCGATGCGATGATGCAGGTGGCCGAACCGACCGCGGAGGAACGCGCCGCCATCGAACAACGCATCGCACAGCCGGGTCCTATCGAACGTGCGTTGGAGCAGACCAGTGCCTTGCTTTCCGACCTTTCGGGTGCGGCGGGCATGGTCATGGTGCCGAGACGAGAGCCGCGCCTTGCGCAGGTCTCGCTTACCCCGCTCGATGCCGGCCGGATTCTCGCCGTGCTGGTTGGTGAGGACGGGCATGTTGAAAATCGTGTCTTGCCTATGCCGGTCGAAGCGCTCGGCACCTCGCTCGAACAGGCGAGTAATTTCCTTACAGCCCAGACTGCGGGCCGGACGTTGGCAGAGGCGGCACAGCTGATAGAACGCGAAATCGCCAGCGGTCGCAGTGCATTGGACGAAGCCAGTCGCGACCTGGTGGAGCGCGGTCTCGCCGTGTGGACCGAAGATGCCTCGAACCGTCCGGTCCTGATCGTGCGGGGGCAGGCTAACCTGCTCGACGAAAGTGCGCTGTCCGATATCGAAAGGGTCCGTTCGTTGCTGGACGACCTCGAAAACAAGCAGTCGGTTGCCTCGTTGCTGGAAAATGCGCGTGAAGCGGAAGCCATGCGAATTTTCATCGGTAGCGAGAATCGCTTGTTTTCGCTTTCGGGCTCGTCCGTCATCGCCGCGCCCTATCGCGACCGGGAGGGAAAAGTGGTCGGGGTACTCGGTGTCATCGGTCCAACTCGGTTGAATTACGCGCGTGTCGTCCCCATGGTGGATTTCACGGCCCGATCCTTGGGCAAGAGAATTGGCTGACAGGGTTTTCAAGTGAACAACGAGAACACGAACGAACCGCAGGAAAAGGCGGTCGACGATGAAGTGGCGCGCGAAATGGAAGGCGTGCCGGAACACCTGCGCGAAGGCGCGGACGAAGACAAAAGCGAAGGTGAAGACGCGGAGGAAGCGCTGGAAGATGCGCTCGCCAGCCTTCGCGGAGATCTTGAAGCAGCGAAGCAGGACGTACTTTATGCTCGCGCAGAGACACAGAATGTGCGTCGCCGCATGGAGAAGGATATTCAGGACGCCCGCAATTATGCTGCCACCGGTTTCGCGCGCGATGTGCTGAGTGTGGCAGACAACCTTGCGCGCGCACTCGATGCGATCCCGGACGAACAGCGGGAAGACGAGAAGCTCAAGGGTTTTATCGCGGGTATCGAGGCAACCCAACGCGAACTGGAGAAGGTTTTTTCGCAGAACGGCATTACGCGCATAGCCGCCAAGGGTATGCCGCTCGATCCGAACCAGCATCAGGCAATGATGGAAGTGCCGACCGACGAGGTCGAACCCGGCACGATCGTTCAGGAGATGCAGGCTGGCTACATGATCAAGGATCGTCTGCTGCGCCCGGCAATGGTCGGCGTAGCAAAGAAGCCGGACTGATCAGAACACTTTCGGGAGAGAATCGATGAGGACTGCCATTTTCGGAGCGGCGGTCCTCGCCGTCTCCGCTTTCGCTAGCCCGCTTGCAGCTCAGGACACAGCCGACGAGCGGCTCATGGCACTGGCCGACGAATATCATGACTTCCAGTTGGCGGAATATGGACTGACGGAACGGGACGACGGAGGCACCGAACAGGGCGACCGGCTATGGTCGGTGACTCCCGAAGCGCATCGCGCACGCGCGGCGCAATTCGCCCGCTACCTGGAACGTCTCGAAAACATCAATTCCTCGGACTTGTCGCCGGAAGCCCGCACCAATGCGATGGTCCTTCGCACACTTCTCGAAAGCGACATCGGCGATGCGCGCTTTGCCGAATGGGAAATGCCCTTCGACAGCGACAGCAACTTCTGGTCCTATCTCGCTGCGAGAAGTGCTTTCAATACAGTCGAGGATTATGAGAATTACATCGGGCGCATGCGCGATTTGCCGCGCTATTTCGATGAACAGATCGCCAATGCCGGTGCAGGGCTGGAACGAGGTTTCAGTGTTCCGCGCGTAACGCTCGAAGGTCGGGATGCTTCGATCGAGGCATATGTCGTCGATTCCCCCGAAGAGAGCCCGTTTTGGACGCCCTTCGAGAGCTTGCCCCAACGGTTCTCGGCCGAGGATCGCGCGCGGCTGGTGGCAGAAGGTCGCGCTGCGATCGAGGAAAGCGTCACGCCTGCCTATCGCGAGTTGCTGACGTTCTTCCGGGAGATCTATTTGCCCAACGCCCGCACCACATTGGGTGCTCGCGAGTTTCCAGATGGCGCGGCCTATTACGCGCAGCAGATACGGCAATATACCACGCTCGACCTGACCGCAGAGGAAATCCACCGTATCGGTCTGGGAGAGGTCGCTCGAATCACTTCGGAAATGGAGCAGGCAAAGGCGGATGCCAGTTTCGAAGGCACGCTGGCGGAGTTCATCTCTTTCCTGCGCACCGACGAACAATTCGTGGCCGATACGCCCGATGAGCTGATGGGCGTCGCCGCTTACACTGCCAAGCGTGTCGACGACAAACTGGATGAGTACTTCGGTTTCCTTCCGCGTTACCGTCATGGACTACGTCCGGTCGATCCCGCGATCGCACCTTTTTACACTGCAGGGCGGGGAGGGCTCGAATATTGCCAGATCAACACGCATGACCTGCCGTCGCGACCGGTGTACAACATCCCGGCGTTGACCATGCACGAATGCGCGCCGGGACATTCCTTCCAGGCTGCGATTGCGCTCGAGCGTGAGGATGCACCGCGCTTTCGCCGACAGACCTATTTCTCAGGTTTCGGCGAGGGGTGGGGCCTGTACACGGAATATCTCGGCAATGAGATGGGCATCTATCGCGACCCCTATGAACGGTTCGGACAGCTGTCCTATGAAATGTGGCGCGCGGCACGGCTCGTGATCGACACCGGCATCCACCACTATGGCTGGACCCGTGAGCAGGCGGTCGAATATCTTTCCAGTCATACGGCGCTTTCGGATCGCGAAGTCGGGACCGAGATCGACCGCTATATAAGCTGGCCGGGACAGGCTCTGGCTTACAAGCTGGGCGAGATGACCATTCGGCGTGTGCGCCAGAAAGCGGAGAACGCGCTTGGGGAAGACTTCGACATCCGCAAGTTCCACGATGTCGTTCTATCGCTGGGCTCGGTCCCCCTGCCTGCGCTCGAAGCTCGCATCGACGCCTTTATCGCTGATGGTGGGCAAGGTTTGCCGGGGGTAAGCTACGACTGATCGGGAACGGTCTGGCCAACACTCCGTAGTTTGACCAACAGGGAAATTGACGGAGAAATGCCATGAGAAGCAAGATACTAATCGTGCCGACGCTCGCACTTTCGGCACTCGGCCTTGGCGCTTGTGCGCAGAACTATGGCGTTGAAGGTGCGGTTGCCGGGGCAGCTGCCGGTGCGGGTCTGGCTGCAATCACCGATGGTGATATCGAGACCTATGCGCTTGCCGGTGCGGCAATCGGTGGAGTTGTCGGCTACGCTACGGACAAGAACGATCGGTGCGATGGCTACTATGGCAATGGTCGCTATGTGGACGACGATTGCCGTTATGATGACCGTTACGCACGTTATTGGTAGAACTGGTCAAGCTTTGAACAGGGCCGCTCCCAACGGAGCGGCCCCTTTTTGATTGATCAGACTACCTGAGCGCGGTTTTCGTCCCGATGCTTTTTGAGGTATTTCATGAAGGGCGTACCGCCCGTACCTACATCGGGGTCGTTACCCGCGATTGAGCCGGCCTGCTTGTTGATATAGCTCGCCGCATATTCGAGATGCCGTGTGCGGAAACGCGCCGACTGTTCAAGACAGGCGTTGAAGGCATCCTTCAGTTCCTGATTATCGCTGCCACTGACGAAGTCCCGCAGTGTCGACTGCCTGGCGAGATCCTCGATGAAGCGACGGTGTTCGACGGGGCGATACTGGTGGAGTTCGTCGAGGAACTGGCGCAGGGGATCGTCGCTGTGATCGACCTGGAAAAGCGCATCCATCGCCGGAACGATCGAGCTTTGCGAACCCGTTTGCCCGCGGAAAGCCTGCGGCTTGCCTTCGTAACGGTCCATCCCCTCGTAGATAAGACCGCCGCCTTCCAACGCGGGATTGTTCGCCCAGCCGTGGATATAGGGGCGCACCCGGTGGAAATAGATGTATGGGTCGCACTGTTCGGGCATGCGGGAAAAGTGCGCGTAGATGCCTTCCCATGCTTGGTCCATTTCCCTGAGTAGGCGTGTGGCCTCGGCTGCGTTGCCATCCTTGGCAACCGAGACCAGTTTCGCCGCATTATCCAGCAGCACGCCAGCTTCGGCCTCGATTGCGACATGGACCAGCACAAACCAGTTCTCATCGGCCCCGCCGAAGAAGTTCTGGTACATTGCGATATTGTCGAGTGTGATCGGCCCCGATTTGTCGAGCCGGTACCAATTGTCGAGTACATAGCCCGAATAGGGAAGAAGTGGCGCCTGGCCTAGGCGATCGGCAATCTCGCACATGGGGCGGCCGAGATTCGCGGGCAAATGCTTCGGTGGTTCTGGTTCTCCCCAAACATAGGCCTGCACGAGGAAGGAATAATGCACCATCGCAGTGCGTACTTCTTCTTCCGGCGCAGTCTTGACCCATTCGCCGATTTGCGGATCGGGCAGCGCGTCGAGCCAGTGACGAACGCGGCCGGTGGTCAGTAGTGCGGAGAGTTTGCCCGCAGCGTCCAGGATGGGAGCGAATTGCTCCGGAAGGGTGATTTCGTCGATTTCGTAATGCGAAAGATAGCCGCGTTCGCGGCTCATACCGTAATCTTTAAGCTCCATGTGATGACTCATCGCCGGGCGCGGGTTGGGCCGCCCGATCAATGCGCGCATTCGTATCCATCCGTGGCGATCTTCTCAAGCATCGGCGTGGAAAAGTTCCGAACGCCGTAACGTCAGGCAGCTTTTTCCGAAAATCTTACCAGCAATTCATATGCTTCGGCCGATGGGGCACCTGCAATCTTCACGCCATTGCGCAACCAGAAGGCGTGCTTCACGATTTCCGCCTGTTGCTCGATCCCATATTGCTCGAGCCGCCATCCAGGTTTGAGGGAATAATCATAACGCGCCCACGGCATTCGGTGGGTAACCAGGTACCAGTTACCTCTTGTCTGGGTTTGCCAGACATGGACCAGTTCGTGGATCAGCAGGCCTTGCCGGATCAGCCCTTCACGAGAGAAATCATCGCAATAATATTCAGATCGGGGGTGGAAATGCAGGTGCCCGCGCGGAGCCATGGTGACGCGGCGAGGTTGAAACGGAAACCACTTTCGTCGCCTTATGGTGACCCGGTCATAGTCGATGGCGTCACCGAAAACTGTCCGGGCCAAAGCAATTTCGCCTTTTGTCAGGCTGCGTTCCCCGCCCGCCGCGCATTGCGGCGGGAGAGGGTCATCGTGGCTTTCGACGCCAAGTTTGTCGCGCAGGTCGTTCAGCGATCGTCCCCGGCGGACCGTACAGTCGCCTCGAACGTGTGGCGCCTGTTTCCCGCGGCGATGAGAGTGACTTCGGTCGTAGCGCCTTCTGCGATATTCTCGGCAAGCTCGAAGACCATGATGTGCTTTCCGCCTGGTTCGAAGCTCACGGTACCGCCGCTTTCCACCAGGATCGGAGGCGCCTCTCCCATCACCATCTTTCCATCTTCCATGATCGTATCGTGTATTTCGGCGCGACCGGCATCGGCGACCTCGGCGTTGCGGAAAGCCAGGTTACGGTCGCCATTGTTGGCGAGGTCGAAATAGATAGCAGCAGGGTTGCCGGCAACGGGCGGAAGCACAAGCCGCGCATTCGTTATCTCGACCCCGGCTATCGCATTTTCATCGACAATTGCGGCGGGCTCCTCCGTCTCGTTGCCGCAGGATGCCAGCCCGAGAGATGTTCCGGCAAGGAGCAGGGCGGCGTAGATCGATTTGGTCATTGTATATCCCTCCTGTGAATTGGTCGAAAATCTAGCGGGACCCATCTCTTGTGCCAAGGAAAAGCGAACCTATATCGCCCCTGTAATACACCGTTTTAATGAGCCGCCGACCGGTTTTGCCAGTTCTGGGAAACCAGCTGTGCGGCGTCCAACGATTTGAAACAGATGGGGAATCCATGAGCAAAGTTATCGGTATCGACCTCGGCACCACGAATAGCTGCGTTGCCGTGATGGACGGCGGCAAGCCCAAGGTCATCGAGAATTCCGAAGGCGCGCGTACGACGCCCTCGATTGTAGCCTTCACCAAGGATGGCGAACGCCTGATCGGTCAGCCGGCCAAACGCCAGGCTGTCACCAATCCCGACAACACACTTTTCGCCATCAAGCGCTTGATCGGTCGCCGGTTCGACGATCCGATGACCAAGAAGGATATGGATCTCGTTCCCTATGACATCGTCAAGGGCAAGAACGGCGATGCCTGGGTCGAAGCTGGCGGCGAAGATTATTCGCCCAGCCAGATTTCCGCCTTCATCCTCCAGAAGATGAAGGAAACAGCCGAAAGTTATCTCGGCGAAACCGTGACGCAGGCGGTCATTACCGTGCCCGCATACTTCAACGACGCACAGCGCCAGGCGACGAAAGACGCGGGCCAGATCGCCGGCCTCGAAGTGCTGCGCATCATCAACGAGCCGACTGCGGCCGCGCTGGCCTATGGCATGGACAAGGACGACGGTAAGACCATTGCGGTCTATGACCTTGGCGGCGGTACTTTCGACGTTTCGATCCTCGAAATCGGGGACGGCGTATTCGAAGTGAAGTCGACCAATGGCGACACTTTCCTCGGTGGCGAAGACTTCGACAGCGCTATCGTCGAATATCTCGCGGACGAGTTCAAGAAGAAGGAGAACATGGATCTCCGGACGGACAAGCTCGCCCTGCAGCGTTTGAAGGAAGCAGCCGAAAAGGCCAAGATCGAGCTGTCGAGCTCGGCCCAGACCGAAGTCAATCTTCCCTTCATCACTGCGCGCATGGAAGGCGGCAGCTCGACCCCGCTGCACCTCGTGGAAACGCTGACGCGTTCGAAGCTCGAACAGCTTGTCGGCGACCTTGTGAAGCGCACGCTCGAGCCCTGCAAAAAAGCACTGGCAGATGCCGGCATCGACAAGGGCGGCGTTGACGAAGTCATCCTCGTCGGCGGTATGACCCGCATGCCCAAGGTGCGCGAAGTCGTGGAAGAATTCTTCGGCAAGAAGCCGCACACCGGCGTGAATCCAGATGAAGTCGTGGCCATGGGTGCCGCCATCCAGGCCGGCGTGCTTCAGGGCGACGTCAAGGACGTGCTGCTGCTCGACGTGACCCCGCTTTCGCTGGGTATCGAAACGCTTGGCGGGATCATGACGAAGATGATCGATCGCAACACGACGATCCCGACCAAGAAGAGCCAGACCTACTCCACTGCAGAGGACAACCAGCAGGCGGTGACCATCCGCGTGTTCCAGGGTGAGCGCGAGATGGCCGGCGACAACAAATTGCTCGGTCAGTTCGATTTGGTCGGTATCCCGCCCGCACCCCGCGGCGTGCCGCAGATCGAGGTCACCTTCGACATCGACGCCAACGGCATCGTCAACGTCTCGGCCAAGGACAAAGGCACCGGCAAGGAACAGCAGATCCGCATCCAGGCTTCGGGCGGGCTGTCGGATAGCGACATCGAACAGATGGTTCAGGACGCCGAGAAATTTGCCGACGAGGACAAGAAGCGCCGCGAAAGCGCCGAGGCTCGCAACCAGGCCGACAGTCTCGTCCACGCGACCGAAAAGCAGCTCGAAGAGCATGGCGACAAGATCGACGCTTCGTTGAAGAGCGAAGTTGAAGAGAAGGTTGCGGCGCTCAAGACGGCGCTCGAAGGCGACGACGCGACCGATATCAACGCCAAGGCCCAGGATTTGTCGCAGAGTGCGATGAAGATGGGCCAATCGATCTACGAGCAGGAGCAGGCGAAAGCCGCTTCCGACGCGCCGGAGGGCGGAGACGCCGCTTCCGACAGCAAGTCTGACGAAGAAGTGGTCGACGCCGAATTCTCCGAAGTCGACGAAGACGCCAAGAACTGAGACGCCTGATGGAAACACTGCCGCCACCGGTGCCGATATGCGCCGGTGGCGGCTGAGTTTTGGGCGGGGAAAGTAATGTCAGCTACCGAAATCGATTTCTACGAATTACTTGGTGTCAGCCGCGATGCGGATGGCGCTGCGATCAAGAGCGCCTACCGCAAACTCGCGATGAAGCATCATCCGGACCGCAATCCCGGCTGCAGCGAGAGTGAAGCCAAGTTCAAGGCGATCAGCGTCGCCTATGATTGCCTGAAAGACCCGCAGAAACGCGCTGCCTATGATCGCTATGGTCACGCTGCTTTCCAGAACGGCGGCGGTCCCGGGGGTGCGCACGGCAATGCCGATTTCGGAGATATTGGCGATATCTTCGAGACGATCTTTGGATCTGCTTTCGGCGGTGGCGGGGGTCGCCCACGGCCGCGGCGCGGCGCGGACCTTCGCTATGACATGCAGATCGGCCTCGAAGAGGCTTTTCACGGCAAATCGACAGAGATCGAGATCGAAGTCAGCAAGTCCTGCGACACATGTCACGGGTCAGGCGCCCAGCCGGGAACGCACGCGCGCACTTGCAACCTTTGTGGCGGACAGGGGAATGTTCGCGCAAAGCAGGGTTTCTTCGTTGTCGAACGACCCTGTCCGAATTGTCACGGTGCAGGCGAAGTCATCACGAGTCCCTGCCGCGATTGCCGAGGTGAAGGGCGGGTCGATGTACCGCAAAAGCTCCAGGTGGATATTCCGCCGGGCGTCGACACCGGCACACGCATTCGCCTGTCTGGCAAGGGCGAGGCCGGGCCCCGGGGCGCGCCTTCAGGCGATCTGTACATTTTCGTCCATGTGACGCCGCACGAGATATTCCAACGTGAGGGGACCACACTCGCCACCCGCGTGCCGATCAGCTTCACCAAGGCCGCTTTGGGCGGCTCGATCGAGATACCCGGCATCGATGGCGAAGAACTGACCCTGGAGATTCCAGCAGGCATCCAGTCGGGCAAGCAATTGCGCCAGCGCGGTGCAGGCATGCCCGTCCTCCAGGGCCGCGGCCGCGGAGACTTGGTGGTGGAGATCGCAGTCGAAACCCCGACGCGGCTCAGCAAGGAACAGCGGAGTCTGCTCGAACAGTTCCGCGAACTGGAAACGGGCGACGAATGCCCGCAGAGCCAAGGGTTCTTCGACAAGATACGAAGCGCTTTCGGAAGCTGACCGTCAGATCATCCTTGCAAGCACTTCGCTTCGGATCTGGTCAATCAGAGCCTCGTCGCAGCGCAGTATCTCGGCCTCTTCGTCGAGGATGGCGAGGAAAGCCCGACGCTTGAAGTCGCGCACTGCAGCGTCGTCGACTTTCCCTTCCAGCGTCGAAAAGACGAGGTCGATCATTCGCTCGGCCCCGTGGAGGCGGCCCCACAAATAATCGTTCTCACGATAAGCCCGGCTGAAAAAGGCCCCGAAATTGTAGAATTCGATCCCACGCAGGGTGGCCGGGGTGCCGCCTTCGCGAATGCTTTTGGCATCGTCAGGACTGATGCGGTCGACCTTGACCGGGTCGAATTCGGTCAACCCCTCATGGCGGAGCAATGGCAAGGTCGCGACATCGTAGAAGGGGAAACCGAGATAAGCGAACAATATGCGTCGCTTGAGGTTTGCGGGCATGGCCGAAAGCGCGTCCGCCAACAATTCTTCCGCGCGTTCGTCGATTTCTGGAAGGAGCCTCCTTGCCTCTACATGGTCAAGCAGCGCGCCCGGATTGTCCAATACCTGCCCGGCGATCTTCTGGAATTCGTCCCCTAGGGCTGGCAGGCCCTCCTTCTCGAAGTACATGGCCATGATCGTGAATATGGCATCGCGGCCGGCTTCCAGCGCCTCGTCGGGAATTTCCGGATCGGCTTCCCAGTCGCGTGCGAGCCGTCGGGCCAGAAGGCGTAGGCGGCGGATACGGAAACCAATGTCATGTTCGCGGAAGAAAAGGATCGCTTCGGGCGTCGCGCCGCCCTTGGGCGCGCCGAGGCTGTCGAGGCCGCGGCGCCGCAACTCTTCGCGCAAGATCTCGGAAATCGGCGCATGGTCCGAAAAATGAAGTGGCGGGGCGACCTCCCAGGCCAGCTTGGCAAGCCGGGTCACAATCCCGCTCAGCTTGCTCTGCGCATAAGAGTGGAAAGCGTAACCGGCTTGTTCGGCGGCGGCCTGTTGTGCCTTTTGCCGCCACGCCTTGAGCCGCTTGGGCGTGGGGTTGTCTAGGAACAGTGTGTAGCCGAACAGCCTCTCGACCGTCCGTTCGACTTCCGGGCGTAGCGCAGCGATTATCCTGCCGAGCCTTTCGGCCTCGCGGCTTTGTTGTTCAAGCTGTTCGAGATTGTCGCGTATTGGCTGCTCGCGGGGGATCGTCGAAAGCGATCCGAAGATTGCGGAAAAGAACCCGACTTCTGCTTGCCCTTGCGCATGGCGTTTGCTGAAGCGGTCGGGGCGCGGATCGACATAGACGAACCGCCGATCAACCTCACGCTGGGCAGGCCGCCCCCGCAAGGCGGCGATGGCCCCGGCAAAGGGTTTGTTCACGAGTACCGAACCGTCGATCAAGGACACATTTGAAACGGTGTCCCGCATCACGTGAACCGGCATTATCCGTTCGAGGAACTCTTCCCGCGAATCCCAGGACCGTCCCGACTCCGAAGAGAGCCTATCGATTTCCGTGACCTGCAAGGGAGGAAAGGCACCGGGAAAGCTCGCAGTCGCTCTTGCCGCGAATACGAGCTCAAGAGGGTTGGCTAGATCTTCGCCGCCAGCATAGGGCGTTTTCCTTCGGATCGAGATCGGCAATCGGTGTTCGCTGTCCTCCACCACCGGGGGGCTATGGAGATGCAGCAATTCCAGATAGCCATGGAAATCGGTGGTTGTGACATAGAGATCCAGCGGGTGACCCGGTGGTAGAAGCGGTGCTTCGGGCTCGGTTTCAGACATCGCCGTGAGCGCGCGTTCGAGTAGTTTGGAAAAGCCGAGCCCCGAGAATGGCGGCTCGAACCAGCGCCCGCGGATGAGGTGGGATACCTTGCGCCGGACCTCGTCACGGGTCTCCGGTGCCACTTCCGTCGCAATCTCGTTGCCCGGACGACTAAGCAACCAGTTTGCCAATGGCTGCGCCCAGATCTTGCTGCCCGACCAGCGCAGCTTTGCATCGGGGTGGGTCAGTTCATCGACATCCGCAACCTCCAGCCAGAGATCGGTCAGCGGTTCGAGGCTCTGGCCGGAAAACACGGCCTGGCCCAGGAAGACGGCGTTGATCCCGCCCGCGCTTGCGCCGCTCATGATATCGGGAATGACGCGCAGTTTGAGCTCGTGATGTTCCTGAATGTGTTCGAGGATATCCCGATAAACCGAATGGACGCCGCCGCGATCCGGACCGCCAGCGTGAAAATCGCGGCTGGCTCTGGCGAGTTGCCACAACTCGCGGGTTACCCCGTGCATATAGATGGCCAGACTGACCCCGCCGTAACAGACGAGCGCAATCCTGAGTTCCTTCTGCCGCATCGCTCTACCTTCTGCACAGCATCACTATCGAAGGCAATTGCGTTCCACAAATGTTCTGTTAGTGAATCCCTATGGCGAAACCCAAGAAACGCTATGTCTGTCAGGCCTGCGGGTCCGTATCTCACCGCTGGCAGGGGCAATGTGCCGACTGTGCGGAGTGGAATACGCTGGTCGAAGACGCACCGGCCACGGTCTTCTCACTGAAACACGACCTGTCGAGCGGGGGCAGGGCGGTCGAGTTCGTGGATCTCGACAAACCCGGCGCAATGCCTGTGCGCCAGAAAACTGGTCTCGCGGAATTCGACCGCGCTCTTGGTGGTGGTTTGGTGCCGGGTAGTGCGATTCTGATGGGTGGCGATCCGGGCATCGGAAAATCGACCTTGCTGTTGCAGGCAGCGGCCAAGGTAGCGCGGGAAGGGCATGGCGTAGTCTATGTCAGCGGCGAGGAGGCTGCCGGCCAGGTGCGCATGCGTGCCGCTCGGCTTGGCCTTTCGGACGCTCCGGTCAAACTCGCAGCTGCTACGGGCGTGCGCGATATCCTCACCACGCTCGGCGGGATGGATACGCCCAAATTGCTCGTTATCGATTCGATCCAGACCATGCATTCCGACACGATCGAAGGAGCTCCCGGCACCGTAAGTCAGGTTCGCGGGTGCGCATTCGAATTGATCCGCTATGCCAAGGAAACTGGCGCCACGCTGGTACTGGTCGGCCACGTCACGAAGGACGGAAATATCGCCGGTCCTCGTGTGCTCGAACATATGGTCGATGTGGTGATGAGCTTCGAGGGGGAACGCAGCCATCAGTATCGTATTCTCAGGGCGCTCAAGAACCGGTTCGGCGCGGTCGACGAAATCGGTGTCTTTGCCATGGAAGGTGACGGGCTGGAGGAAGTCGACAATCCTTCCCTGCTGTTTCTCTCGGGGCGCGAGCAGCCGATGGCGGGCAGCGCGGTATTTCCGGCAATGGAGGGCACGCGCCCCGTGTTGGTCGAGATACAGGCGCTGATCGTGCGCCTGCAATCGGGTGCCACCCCCCGCCGCGCGGTCGTGGGTTGGGACACCGGCAGGCTGGCGATGTTGCTGGCCGTACTTGAATCGCGTTGCGGACTGTCTTTCAGTTCGGCCGAGGTTTATCTCAACGTGGCCGGCGGATACCGTTTATCCGATCCGGCGGCAGATCTTGCCGTAGCAGCTGCGCTGGTGAGCGCGCTGGCCGACAAGGCTCTGCCTCAGCGGAGCGCATGGCTCGGCGAGGTAAGTCTGGCCGGAGAGGTCCGTCCGGTGGCCCATGGCGGCGTGCGATTGCGCGAAGCAGCCAAGCTCGGTTTCGACCGTGGCTTCGGCCCGCCCGATGCCAAGAACAGCTCGGCGGAACTGGAATATGTGGGCGTGGGACAACTGGCAAACCTCGTTGACCGCGTGATGAGCAGTTAATACACCTAAAACCCCTTGGGTTTATATGGGTTTTATGACGGGTTTCGATCTCATTGTTCTGCTCATCGTGGGTGTGGCAGCAGTAGGCGGCTTTTTGCGAGGTTTCGTGCAGGAAGTCCTGTCGCTGGGCGCGTGGATATTGGCTGCATTCGCAATCCGTTATCTCCATACACCGCTTACCTTGACGATGCAGGATTTTCTGGGTTCGGGCGTGACCACTTCTGTGCTCGCCTTTACCTTCCTTTTGCTCATTCCCTACGCCGCAATGAAGTTGATCGCGAACAACGTCGGTAAGGCCTCCCGCAATTCCGTCCTCGGTCCAATAGACCGCGTGCTTGGGTTCGGCTTCGGTTCGCTCAAGGGCCTGCTGATCGTCATCATCGCCTTTTCGGTGCTGGTGCTGGGTTACGATACGGTCTGGGACTATCGCGGCCGGCCGGTCTGGATAACAACCGCCCATAGTTACGAGCTGGTCGATGCCGGTTCGCGCTCGCTGGTCGAAGTGCTGGCGCAGCGTCGCGCGAAATTGCTGGGTGAGGAACCCGCGGCAATGGAACCCGTGGAAGCAGGGGCCGAGTGACCGGCAGTACTCGCGCCGCGCTTTATTCCCCGCAATTGCTCGCCCTTGCGGTGGAATTGGCCGACTACCCCTTCGATCCTTCAGCTCCCAGTTTGGGGGAGGCGAACTCGCGCACCTGCGGCAGCAGCATCCGCATGTCATTCGAAGGCGACATGAGAGATGTCGGGGTGAAAGTTTCGGCCTGTGCCGTCGGGCAGGCCAGCGCAGCAATCTTCGTGCGTCACTGCCTCGGCAAAAGCGAAGCAGAGTTGGCGGACTTCCTGGCACAGATCGAAAGCTGGCTCGAAGGAAATGCGAGTTTGCCGAATTGGCCCGATATTCATCTGATCCAACCGGCGCGTGATTATCCGGGACGGCATGGCGCGATCCTGTTGCCGTGGAAGGCCGCACTGGCCGCGCTTTCCAATGGCGCAGACCGGCGCTAAATCCGCCCAGGCGTACAGGAGAGGGGACTGGAAAAATGGCGGCTGCGGAGGGCATGCAGAGGGAACCGACCGAAAAGGAAATCCGACTGGTCATCGCCGCGAGCAGCGCGGGCACGATCTTCGAATGGTATGATTTCTTCATCTACGGCACACTTGCCGGGCTTATTGGTGCAGCCTTCTTCCCGAGTGGGAACGAAACGCTGCAGATCCTGCTCGTGTGGGCGGGTTTTGCGGTAGGTTTCGGCTTCCGTCCGCTTGGTGCGATTCTGTTCGGTTTCCTGGGTGACAGGCTGGGCCGCAAATACACCTTTCTCGTTACCGTCACTTTGATGGGTGTCGCCACGGCAGGCGTGGGCATGATCCCAAGCGCTGCGAGCATCGGTATCGCTGCGCCGATTATCGTTATCTGCCTGCGCATCCTTCAGGGCCTTGCGCTCGGCGGGGAATACGGCGGTGCGGCGATCTATGTCGCCGAACATGCTCCGCCCGAGAAGCGGGGATTCTACACCAGCTTCATCCAGGCCAGCGTGGTCGGCGGTTTCGTCCTGTCGATCCTCGTCGTGCTGGCGTGTCGCGCCATTATCCCGGCCGATGATTTTACCGAATGGGGCTGGCGCATACCCTTCCTGCTCTCGATCGCATTGCTGGGCATTTCGCTCTGGATGCGATTGAAGCTTTCCGAAAGCCCGGTCTTCCAGGCGATGAAGGAAGCCGGCGAAACGAGCGCAAATCCGTTCAAGGAAAGCCTGACCTATCCGGGCAATCCCAAGCGCATTTTTGTGGCACTGTTCGGCATCACCGGCGTGCTGACGACTATCTGGTATACCGCCTTCTTCTCATCGCTCAGCTTCCTGCGGCGCGATATGCGGGTGGATGAAAGCACGGTCGAATGGATTCTGCTGATCGCCGGATTCATCTCGATGAGTTTCTATGTGATCGTAGGCAAATGGTCCGACCGTGTGGGACGCAAGAAACCGATCATTATCGGTGCCGTGGCCGCGCTGGCGCTGCTTTTTCCGATCTTCTGGACGATGGGCAATCTCGCCAATCCGGGCCTGGCGCAGGCGGCTAGGGAGAATCCGGTAGTCGTTACGGGTCGGCAGTGCACTACCGATCCCTTCGCCGTACTGTTCGACAAGGAGCAGACCGATTGCGGAAAAGTGCTCGAAACGCTGACTGCGAGCGGCGTCGCCTATAGCGTCGAGCCGGGGGATGACCTTGGGCTGGCCGTTGGCGGAGAGCAAGTGGCAATCGATGCCGATTGGCTGGAGGATGCAACCGCCCGCCGCGATGGTATCCAGACAGCTCTCGCCGGGCGCGGTTTCGACTTTGCGAAGCAGACGCCGCCCATGGCCAATATTCTGGGTATCGGGGCGCTGATACTGGTGATGGGAATGCTGTCGGCCTTGACCTACGGTTCGGTCGCCGCACTGCTTTCCGAGATGTTCCCTGCCAAGATCCGCTACAGCTCGATGTCGATCCCTTACCATATCGGAGCCGGGTATCTTGGCGGGTTCCTGCCGCTTATCGCCGGTATCATCGTCGCGCGTACTGGCGATGTTTACGCGGGACTGTGGTATACGATGGCCGTAGTCGGCTTCGGCCTGCTCGTCGCCTGGTGGGGGCTTTCTGGCGGGCCGCCGCGTGACTTCGAGGAATCCGACGAGGCACCGCCCGTAGGCCCGGCTATTCCGTGACTGTCATTTGATTGTGCCACCGTCCCCCACTTTGCGGCTCGATATCGACCGTCAGGCACTCGCGCATAACTGGCGGGCGCTCGATCGCATGTCGGATAAGGCAAGAGCGGGAGCAGCCGTAAAGGCGAATTGCTATGGGCTCGGCGTCGATCAATGCGTGCCGGTGCTGCGCGATGCTGGCTGCCGGGATTTTTTCGTCGCCCACTGGAGCGAAGTCGAACCGGTTCTGAAGCATGTGCCTACGGACCAGTTGGCTGTCCTGCACGGCCCGCTCGATGCCGGCGAAGTTTCCTACGCCCGGCAGGCAGGTGTCCGGCCGGTCATCGATTCCGTTCGGCAGGCGAAGCTCTGGCTGGAGGGCGGAGGCGGGCCCTGCCATCTCATGGTCGATAGCGGTATCAACCGCCTCGGCATTTCTCCGCGTGAAATCTCCGATCCTTCGGTGCAGCAACTCGATGTTCAAATCCTGTTGAGCCATCTCGCCTGTGCCGACGAAGACAGCGTAATGAATGCGCGCCAACTCGAAATTTTTCGCGATGCCATTCAGCGCATCCGGCATAGTAAGACGAGTCTCGCTAACAGTGCAGGTATCGCGCTCGGTCCCGACTACCATTTCGATCTTACCCGGCCCGGGCTGTCACTCTACGGCGGCATACCGCGCGAAGAGCTGGAGGATGAAATCCGGCAGGTGGCTCGGCCACAAGCTGCGATCATCCAGACGCGGCAGCTTTCGGTGGGTGAGACCGTGGGATATAACGCCACCTTCACCGCACCGCAGGATATGCGGATCGGCGTAATCTCCCTCGGTTATGCGGACGGCATATTGCGCAGCTGGGGAGGGGCGGCCCTTCGCCATGGCGAAAAGGTGCTCCCCATTCTAGGCAAGGTCTCGATGGATATGATCGTGCTGGACCTCACCAATGCGCCCGAACTGGGGGAGGGCGATTGGGTGGAGCTACCGTACCACCTCCCCGATGCTGCGCGGCAAACCTCTGTTTCCCAATATGAACTGCTCACCGTGCTGGGCAATCGCTTCCAGCGCTGAGACGCGTGTTGCGCTGCACATTGTGCAAGTGCTAAGCCTGCTTGCATCGCACAATGGGGAGAGCGCGCATCATGGCTAAACGGACCGCCGAGGGCGAACCGATCATCATTAAGAAATATGCCAACCGGCGGCTCTATAATACCGACACATCGAGCTACATCACGCTCGATGATCTTGCCAAAATGGTCCGTGAGAATGTCGATTTCCAGGTGCTGGATGCCAAGACGGGCGAGGACATTACGCATACGATCCTCACCCAGATCATCGTGGAGGAAGAAAGCAGCGGCGCGCAGCAATTACTGCCGGTCAGTTTCCTGCGCGACCTGATCTCGATGTACGGCAATTCGATGCAGTCGATGATGCCAAGCTATCTCGAAGCCAGCATGGCGAACTTCCGCAAGAACCGCGAACAGCTGCAGACGGCTTTTGCCAAGGGTCTCGAGGCGAATCCGCTGGCCAAGATGGCCGAAGCCAATTTCAAGATGATGCAGAATGCGGCGGAAGCCTTCATCCCGGCCACCCGCAAATCTGCGGATGCTCCGAAGAAGGACGAGAAGGACGAACTCGCCCAGATGCGCGAGCAAATGGCGGCAATGCAGAAGAAGCTCGACGAGCTGAGCAAATGACCCAACCCCGGAAAAATCTCTGGTTCCGTGCGCCCTGAGCTTGTCGAAGGGTCATTGTTTTCTTTAAGGGCGGCGCCAGAAGTAAGGACGGTGCTTCGAAAGGCTCGGCACGATTGGGTTGCGAGCTTGTCGCCAGTGCCGAAAACAAGGCTCGTCTCTCAATGTCCAACATTCGCCATGCCCTCACCACCCGCCGTGCCGACGATTTCGCCGCTTGGTACCAGGAAGTCATCTCCGCCGCCGAAATGGCCGAGGAATCTGGCGTACGCGGCTGCATGGTGATCCGGCCATGGGGATATGGCATCTGGGAGCGGATGCAGCGCCTGCTGGACGATCGGATCAAGGCGACCGGGCATTCGAACGCCTATTTCCCGATCTTCATCCCGCTTTCCAACTTCGAGCGGGAGGCGGAACATGTCGAAGGTTTTGCCAAGGAAATGGCGGTTGTCACCCACCACCGCCTGATCGCGGGCAAGGATGGCGGCCTGATTCCCGATCCCGAAGCGAAGCTGGAAGAGCCGCTGGTCGTGCGTCCGACTTCGGAAACCATCATCGGCGATGCCATGGCGCGGTGGGTGCAGAGCTGGCGCGACCTGCCGCTCAAGCTCAACCAGTGGGCCAATGTCGTGCGCTGGGAAATGCGCACCCGCATGTTCCTGCGCACCAGCGAATTCCTCTGGCAGGAAGGGCATACTGCCCATGCGGAAGAGGCAGAGGCCAAGGAGCACACGCTGCGCATGCTCGAAGTCTATCGCGCCTTTGCCGATGAAGACCTCGCGCTGGCGGTAATACCGGGTGAGAAGCCGGAAAACGAGCGTTTCCCGGGCGCGGTCGAGACATGGTCGATCGAGGCGATGATGCAGGATGGCAAGGCGTTGCAAGCCGGCACCAGCCACTATCTGGGCACCAATTTCGCCAAGGCTTCGGGCATCAAGTTCCAGAACCGCGAGGGCAGCGAAAGCCTCGCGCATACGACCAGCTGGGGTGTTTCGACCCGCATGGTCGGCGGCGTCATCATGACCCACGGTGACGATGACGGTTTGCGCCTTCCGCCCAAGATCGCACCGCAGCAGGTCGTGATCCTGCCAATGCTGCGCGAAAAGCCCGAAGACCAGGACCTGATCGACTATTGCGAGACCTTGCGCGCCACGCTTGCCAGCCAGCACGTCATGGGCGAACCGCTGCGCGTCCTGCTCGATACGCGTCCCGGCAAGGCAGCGCAGAAGCGCTGGGACTATGTCCGCAAGGGCGCGCCGATCATCATCGAGGTTGGTGGCCGTGACATGGAGAACGGTGTCGTTTCGATGCTGCGCCGCGATCGCCTTTGGGATGAAGAGACGGGCAAGCCTGCCTTCCAGACCCCGACGCGCGAAGTGGCCGGGCAAACCATTCCCGATGTCCTCGCGGACATGCAGAATGCCTTGCTGACGCAGACGCAGGAACGCCGCGATGCCAATATCACGCGGGGCGTGACCGAATTCACCGATGTCGAGAAACACTTTGCCGCTTCGCGCTATCCGGGCTGGATAGAGGTGCAGTGGTCGAAGCCGACCGGCGAGGCGCTCGAAAAGATCGTCGAGCGGCTCAAGGAACACAAGCTCACCATCCGTAATGTGCCGATGGATGCGGTCCCGGTGGACGGACCCTGTATCTTCACCGGTGAACCGGCGGTGGAGCGTGTGCTTCTGGCCAAGGCTTACTAGCTTGATCTGACGGCGTTTCTGTTCGACACAGGGGCAATGAGAAAACTCATCCCGCTTGTCGCCCTCGTCGCATTCCCGATCTCTGCGCAGGAAACGTCACCGTCGGATCCGGCTGCCGGCGTTTCACAGGAGAGATTGCGGGCCGATATCGATACGCTGGTGGGTTTCGGTACCCGCCATACATTGTCGGCACAGGACGATCCCGAACGCGGTATCGGGGCCGCAGTTGATTGGGGCCTGGCAGAGTTTGGCCGGATTTCCGAAGATTGCGGATCGTGCCTCGAAGTCCTCGCGCCCGAACGCACCGAACCTGAAGGCGGGCGCCTGCCCCGGCCGACCCGTATCCGCAACGCGGTGGCCATACAGAGAGGCACCGAACGCCCGGATGAGGTCATTATCGTCCAGGCGCATATCGACAGCCGGGTAAGCGACGTGATGGATTGGGAAAGCGATGCCCCGGGCGCGAACGATGATGGTTCGGGCACGGTGCTCGTGCTGGAGGCTGCCCGAAACCTTTCGCGTAACAGCTATCCTGTGACCATCGTCTATGCCCTGCTTTCGGGCGAGGAGCAGGGCCTGTTCGGCGGACGTCTGATGGCCGATTATGCCGAGGAACAGGGCTGGGACGTGAAGGCCGTGCTCAACAACGATGTCGTCGGCAACAGCTGCGGCAGCGATGGTTATTGCGACCCCGACCATGTCCGCGTCTTCTCCGAGGGGCCGCGCGCCGACCTGACCGATACCATTCGCGCAGCCCAGCGGCGCGAGGGCGGTGAGAACGACAGCCCGAGCCGCAATCTCTCGCGCTGGCTCGACAATCTAGCCAGTGAGACCGAAGGCGGGCTCGATGTGCGGCAGATCTGGCGGGTCGACCGGATGGGCCGCGGCGGCGACCAGATTCCCTTCATGGAAAAGGGCTATCCCGCAATCCGCATCGCGGTGGCGGTCGAGGATTACGAACATCAGCACCAGGATCTGCGGACCGAAGACGGGATCGTCTACGGAGACACTGCGGACGAAATGGACTTCGCCTATCTGGCCAAAGTGACGCAGTTCAACATCCGCGCGCTGGACAAGCTTGCCCGTTCCCCTGCACCGCCAGCCACCAGTGCCCAAGCGGCCGTGCAGACTTATACCGACATCAGCTGGAGCGAAGTGCCCGGTGCGGTAAGCTATACCGTGTGGCAGCGCCGGACCGACGAGCCCTATTGGCGCGACGAGCCGGTTATCGAGAACGTGGTCGCCACCAACGCCAGGCTCGAAGGCGTTCGCGGGGATGACTGGATATTCGGGGTTAGCGCGACCGGCGAAAGCGGGGTTATGGGGCCCGTCTCCAGCGCAGTTCCTGCGGGTCAATTCGCGCCTCTTGCGGCGCCAGAGGATGACAGCGAGTAAGCGCGTCCCCATATGGCGGGGATGACAAGACAGAATAGAACCGGAAGGAAGCAGGGGCTTCCTTCCAAGACAGAAATACTCGAATTCATCCAGACCTCGGAAAAGCCGGCCGGAAAGCGGGAAATCGCCAAGGCTTTCGGCATCAAGGGGCAGGAAAAGATCGCGCTGAAGAAGCGCCTCAAGGACATGGCCGAAGAAGGCCTGATCGACGGCAGGAAGACCGCCTATCACCAGATGGGCGGCCTACCGAAGGTGACCGTGCTCAAGGTTCTCGAAATCGAGGACGGTGAGCCCATCGCCGTGCCCGAAAGCTGGGACCCCGACAGCAACGAGAAGCCGCCTCGTTTGACGGTCAAGGAAAGCAAGAAGGTTGCTGCGCTCAAGCGCGGCGACCGCTTCCTGGCGCGGACCGAAGAAAAACCGCGCGGGTGGATCGCCCACCCGATGAAGAAACTGCCGGCCCGCACCGAAGGCCTGATGGGCGTCGTTGAATTCGACGGCAGCGGCAAGCCGTGGCTCGCTCCGGTGGACAAGCGCGTGCGCAATTCCTCGCCCATTTCCGATCTCGGCGGTGCGGAAGAGGGCGAGCTGGTCCTTGCGGAAAAGGCCGGTAAGTCGGCCCGCTCTGCGGTAAAGGTGGTCGAGGTTATCGGCGATCCGCTGGCGCCCAAGAGCTTCAGCCTGATCGCCATCGCCAAGCACGGCATCCCGCACATCTTCCCCGAAGAGGCGCTGGCGGAAGCACAGGCCGTTTCGGAACTGCCGCTGAGCGAGGACAAGCGCGAAGATCTGCGCGGCGTGCCCATCGTGGCGATCGACCCTGCCGACGCGCGCGACCATGACGACGCGATCTGGGCCGAGCCGGACGGGGAAGGGGGCTACAAGGCCATCGTCGCGATTGCCGACGTCAGCTTCTACGTCCGCCCCGGCAGCCAGCTCAACCGTGAAGCGAGGAAGCGCGGCAACTCGGTCTATTTCCCAGACCGCGTCGTGCCGATGCTACCGGAAATCCTCAGCGCTGACGTCTGCTCGCTGGTCGAGGGCGAAGACCGCGCGGCGATGGCATGTCACCTGCGCATCGCGCCCGATGGCAAGATCACCAAGTGGCGCTTTACCCGCGCCATCGTGAAGCTCGCAGCGAATATCGCCTATGAGGACGCGCAGAAGGCCATCGATGATGGCAGCGCGGACGAAAACCTCAAGAACCTCTGGGGCGCCTGGGACCTGCTGTTCAAGGCCCGCAATGCCCGCGATCCGCTCGATCTCGAATTGCCGGAACGCCAGGTGCGCCTCAACGACGAGGGCGTGATCGAGGAAATCGCCGTGCGCGAACGCCTCGACGCGCACCGCGTGGTGGAGGATTTCATGATTGCCGCCAATGTCGCTGCGGCAAAGGCGCTGGAGGAAAAGGCCGCACCGGTGGTCTACCGTGTCCATGAAACGCCAAGCCGCGAGAAGCTGGTGGCGTTCAAGGAATACCTTGCGAGCCAGGGCCGGTCCTTCGCCATGGGGCAGGTAATTACCCCCGGTCTCTTCAACCGGATGCTCAAGGACATATCCGAACCCGCTGAAAAGGCGCTGATAATGGAGGCAGTTCTACGCAGCCAGACGCAGGCCTATTATGGCCCCGCCAATGCCGGGCACTTCGGCTTGGCGCTGGGCAGCTATGCGCATTTCACCTCGCCTATCCGCCGTTATGCCGACCTTCTGGTCCACCGTGCGCTGGTCGATGCCTACAAGCTCGAACAGCCGAAGCCGAAAGGCGATATTCCCGAGCACAGCGGTCTGTCGGACCGGGACCGCACGGCACTCAACCAGATTACCGATGCGATCAGCCAGACCGAGCGCCGCGCCATGGAGGCGGAGCGCGATACCATCGACCGTTATGTCGCCGCCTGGCTCTCCGGCCGCGTGGGCGAAGTGTTCGACACGCGCATTACCGGCGTTCAAGGATTCGGCTTCTTCGCGACCATCGAGCAATTGGGCGGTGACGGCCTCGTCCCCGTTTCGACCTTGGGCCGCGAGTATTTCCGCTATGACGAAGGTGCGCGCGAACTTGTCGGCGAAAGTACCGGCACGACTTATGCCGTAGGCGACAGGCTCAAGCTGAAGCTGGCCGAATCCAACCCGCTGACCGGTGCGCTCAAATTCGAGATACCCGACAGCGAGGGCGCACCGATCGAAAAGCGCGGTCATCGCCCGCCGCCCAAGAAAAAGCCGCTCCAGAAGGACAAGGGCGCCCCGCGTCAGAAGCATGCCCAGGGGCAACGCGGCAGGCCCAAGAACATCCGCCGTCAGGGCCGCGGGAAGAAGCGTTAGGCCAGCTCGTCCAGCTGTTCACGGGTAAGGTTGCCCGGCACGAGATAGAGCGGGCAGGGCAGGCTGGCGGCATGCGCGGCGAAATGCGCCACCAGCGGGTCTTTTCCGCCTTCCTTCGCAGTGCCGAGCACCAGCGCCGCGATGGAGCCGTGTTCCTCGAGATATTTCGCGATCACGTCGGCCGGCGATCCGGGGCGTACGGCGATCACCGGCATCTTGCCCATTTCGCCGAAGATGTTGCCCGCGGCGTTATTGGCCATGACCTCGGCCCGCTCGCGGGCTTCCTGCTCGATCGTGGCCTGCACGCCGCCGAAGGCATTGAAGGTCTGCTGCGGCACGAGCGCGAGGATATGGACCGAACCGCCCGTCTTCATCGCACGCATGGAGGCGAAGCGGAGCGCCTGCTTGGCCTCCTCCGTCTCGTCCATGACGACCAGATATATGCGCATGTCCCCGGCTCCCTTTCCGCGCACCGACTACAGGCTAATTCGTATTCTGTGCAAGGACCTTGCGGGCGCGCGGCAAATTGGCCAGAGACGCCCGGAACACTCTCCCCAGCGAGGACGTAACGTCAGAACATGCCCACGCCGATAAAGATGCCCGCCCTGTCGCCCACCATGGAAGAGGGCACGCTCGCCAAATGGCTGGTAAAGCCGGGCGATACCATTTCCGCCGGTGACATCATGGCCGAGATCGAAACCGACAAGGCGACGATGGAATTCGAAGCGGTGGACGAAGGAACGCTCGCTTCGATCGAGGTCGAGGAAGGCAGCGAAGGCGTGAAGGTCGGCACGGTCATCGCCATGCTCGCCGAAGAGGGTGAGGATGTGGAAGAGGCCGCCAAGGCTGCGCCTTCGGGTGATGCGAAGGCGGAAGAGAAACAGGACGCCGCCAAGCCGGAAGCGAAGTCCGAGCCGGCTAAGGCAGAACCTCGCGAAAGCGCTGAACCCGCGCGCGCCACCGAGGATGATGGCACCAAGGCTCCAGCCGCACCGAAAGACGACAGCGGCGCACGCATCAAGGCCTCGCCGCTCGCGCGGCGCATTGCCGAGCAGAAGGGCATCGATCTGAGCGCCGTCACCGGTTCCGGCCCGAATGGCCGTATCGTGAAGGCCGATGTCGAGAGCGCGAAGCCCGGCGAAGCTCCGGCGAAGGGTTCGGCAGAATCCGGCGCACCGGCTCCGGCCAAGGCTGCGACGCAGGGCGGCGATCTCGATGCGCCTTACGAAGCGCAGAAGCTCAACAATGTCCGCAAGGTCATCGCCAGGCGCCTGACCGAGGCGAAGCAGACCATCCCGCATATCTACCTCACCGTGGACGTGCGCCTCGATGCGCTGCTCAAGCTTCGCGGCGAACTCAACAAGAGCCTCGAGGCGGACGGTGTGAAGCTGTCGGTCAACGATTTGCTGATCAAGGCGCTCGCCCGCGCGCTGCAGCGTGTCCCGGCCTGCAATGTCAGCTTCCAGGGCGACGAATTGTACCAGTACACGCGCGAGGATATCTCGGTCGCGGTTGCCGCGCCTTCGGGCCTGATCACTCCGATCATCCGCGATGCGGGCAAGAAGGGTCTCGCCCAGATCAGCACCGAGATGAAGGAGCTGGCGGGCAAGGCCAAGGACGGCAAGCTGCAGCCGCATGAATACCAGGGCGGCACCGCCTCGCTCTCCAACCTCGGCATGTTCGGCACCAAGCAGTTCGACGCGGTGATCAACCCGCCGCAGGCGATGATCCTTGCAGTCGGCGCGGGTGAACAGCGTCCCCATGTGATCGACGGCGCTCTGGGCGTCGCCACCGTGATGAGCGCCACCGGCAGCTTCGACCACCGCGCGATCGACGGCGCCGACGGCGCGCAGCTGATGGAAGCGTTCAGGCAGCTTTGCGAGAACCCGATGGGACTGGTGGTTTGAGCTCGATCGATTGGGCTGCAACTGGCGCGATGATAGCGGGTCTCGGCACTTTTGCTGGTGCCGGGGCAATTTTGGTCGCAGCGCTTCTTGGAAAAAATGCACTTTCGGACTACCGAGCGCAACGCATCACGGACAACCAGATCGAGGTGGCAGATAGGGCTCTCACCGGCGCATATCGCGCGTTGGATGCGATCAGAGGAATGAGGGCGCGTTGGATGCCTGCCGCAGAATTGCATGCGACTGAGGAGCAACTGAAAGAGCTCGGAATGAAGCTAGACGGTATGCCCGATGAGCTAAAGTCGGCGCAGATCACAAAAGGTGTGGTCTATCGCCGGGCCGAATATTTTAAGGACGATTTTGACGCCGTATTCGCAGTAATCCCGTCTGTTCGTGCCTACTTTGGCAAAGAGTTGGTCGAGGCGATGGAAGCTTTTCCGAAGGCTCGCAATCGCATTCTAAGCAGTGCTGATATGCTTTACATGGTTGAGCGGCGAGGCAGAGACGAAGACGACAAGTTTTCAATCAATATCCGTAAAGATGTCTTCGGATCATGGGGAGAGGAAGACGAAGACTCCATCTCTACAAGCCTCAAGGACGCGATCTTAAAGCTAGAAAAAGTGCTTTTGCCAATCATCGGCCGCGAGCTCGAAAATGCCTGACCGCACCCCCCTCATTCGCGTCACGGCCATGCCTGCCGACACCAACCCCTATGGCGGGGTTTTCGGCGGGTGGCTGATGAGCCAGATGGCCCTCGGCGCAGGCTCGCTCGCCAGCCGGTTGGGGCAGGGTAAGGCGGTCGTCGTCTCGGCCAGCGATTTCGCCTTCCCCGGCGCAATGGCGGTGGGGGACGAACTCTCGGTCTTCGGCGAGGTCACGGCAACCGGAACCACTTCGATGACCGTGCAGGTCGAAGCCATTGCGCGCAAGCGGAACAGCGAGGTGACGACGCGCGTCGCCGAAGGGACGTTCAAGTTCGTCCTGCTCGACGAGGAAGATCGCCCGCGCCCGGTGCGCGAAGCCACGCTGTCGCGCCAGCGCGAGAACGACAATGGCTGATCGGCTGTCCTACACGGCGGGCCATCTGGCATGACTGCGGTGATGACCTGCGGATCCACCCCCTTGGCGACCGGCGCCAGTCGCTTTCGCCAAGCTGACACGGCAGTTTGCGAAGCCGACAGTCGCGGCCTGCAAACCGACATGCCTGCTCCGCAAGCCGACACCAATTCCCGGCAAGCCGACGCTGATGCGCGCAAGCCGACTTCTTTTGCCCTTGGACGGTGTAACACCCGGTCCATGTCTCGGGCGAACACGCAACTGACAGGTACGAATCATGGCTGACACCCAATATGACGTTATCGTTCTCGGCTCCGGACCCGGCGGCTATGTCTCGGCGATCCGCTGCGCGCAGCTGGGGCTGAAGACCGCCATCGTCGAACGCGAACTGCTGGGCGGCATATGCCTCAACTGGGGCTGCATCCCGACCAAGGCCCTACTGCGCTCGGCAGAAATCCTGCACTATGCCCAGCACGCGAAGGATTACGGCCTCAAGATCGCGGGCGCGATCGAAGCCGACCTGGAAGCGGTGGTGAAGCGCAGCCGCGGCGTGGCCAAGCAATTGAACCAGGGCGTCACGCACCTGATGAAGAAGAACAAGATCGCGGTGCATATGGGGGAGGGCACGCTGACCGGCCCGACCAGCCTGACGGTGAAAGGCGAAAAGGGCGAGGAAAAGCTCACCGCCAAGCACGTGATCGTCGCCACCGGCGCGCGGGCGCGCGACCTGCCCTTCGCCAAAGCAGACGGCAAGCGCGTGTGGACCTATCGCCACGCGATGACGCCGAGCGAAATGCCCAAGAAGCTGCTGGTAATCGGCAGCGGCGCGATCGGGATCGAGTTCGCCAGCTTCTACAACGACATGGGGGTCGACGTGACCGTGGTCGAAATGCTCGACCGGATCGTTCCCGTGGAGGACAAGGACGTCTCGGCCTTCCTCGAAAAGAACCTGACCAAGCAGGGTATGACGATCATGACCGGCGCGGGCGTGGAAGACCTGAAAGTTTCGGACGGTGGCGTGAAGGCCAAGATCAAAGACGCGAAGGGCAAGACTTCGGAAACCGAGTTCAGCCACTGCATTGTCGCCATCGGCATCGTGCCGAACACCGAGAATATCGGCATCGACAAGCTGGCCGAAATGGACCGCGGCTTCATCCAGATCGACGATTACGGCCGCACGAAGTCCAAGGGCCTCTGGGCCATCGGCGATTGCACCCCCGGCCCCTGGCTGGCGCACAAGGCGAGCCATGAGGGCGTCACCACTGCCGAGGCGATTGCCAAGGAACTGGGCAACAAGGACGTCCACCCGCACCCGCTCGACCGCAACAACATCCCGGGCTGCACCTATTGCCACCCGCAGATCGCCAGCGTCGGCCTGACCGAAGCCAAGGCGAAGGAAGCTGGCCACGAAGTGAAGGCAGGCACTTTCCCCTTCATCGGCAATGGCAAGGCCATTGCGCTGGGCGAGGCGGAAGGCTTCGTGAAAACCGTGTTCGACGCGAAGACAGGCGAGTTGCTGGGCGCTCATATGGTCGGCGCGGAAGTGACCGAGATGATTCAGGGCTTCGTCGTCGGCAAGACGCTGGAGACCACCGAGGCGGAACTGATGCAGACGGTCTTCCCGCATCCAACCATCAGCGAAAGCATGCATGAAAGCGTGCTTGCGAGCTACGGCAGGGCGCTGCATATCTGAAGCCTGATCGGGTGAGGGCAAGACTAGAATGACCAGCTTCCTGACACTCGCCTTCGTCCTGCTCGTAGCAGGGGTGGTAGCGGTTCCGCTGGCCAGCCGCTTCGGACTCGGCTCGGTGCTCGGCTATCTCCTGGCCGGCATGGCGATCAGCCCGCTGCTCGGCGCTTTGCGTGTCGATGTGGAGGCGCTGCAGGTTTTTGCCGAATTCGGGGTGGTGATGATGCTGTTCATCATCGGGCTTGAAATGGAGCCTAAGCGCCTCTGGGCCATGCGCGGCAAGCTGCTGGGCCTTGGCGGGGGGCAGGTGCTGCTGACTACGCTGGCAATTACCGGGATTGCCCTGCTCGATGCGCAGCCCTGGCAGACGGCGCTGGCTATCGGCATGGTGTTGGCGCTGTCCTCCACGGCAATCATCATGCAGACGCTCACCGAGAAGAAGCTGCTGAAGAGCGAGGGCGGGGAGGCCAGCTTCTCCGTGCTGCTGGTGCAGGACGTGGCCGTCATCCCGATCCTGGCATTGCTGCCACTGCTCGCCATGCCCGATCTTTATGGTGGCGGGGCCGCACACGGGGGCGGAGGGCATGGTGGAATCGACCTGACCGAACCGATGCCCGTCTGGCTCGCCGCCGTATCGCGCATCGCCGCCGTCGCGGCAGTCATCGCCATCGGCATATTCGCGATCCGTCCGCTGTTCAGATATATTGCGGCTGCAAACCTGCGCGAACTCTTCACTGCGGCGGCCCTCGTGGTGGTGATCGGCATCGCGCTGCTCATGTCGCTGGTCGGCCTCTCGCCCGCACTCGGCGCCTTTGTGGCCGGTGTGGTCCTCGCGACGAGCGAGTACCGCCACGAACTCGAAAGCGATATCGATCCCTTCAAAGGCCTGCTTCTCGGGCTCTTCTTCATCACCGTGGGCGCGGGCATCGACTTCGCACTGGCCAGCGAGATGTGGGGCAGCGTGCTCTTCTGGGCCGCCGTCATCATTGCGGCAAAGTTCGCTGTCCTGCTCTCGGTAGGATGGCTATACGGTCTGCGCAGGCAGGCCCTCTGGCTCTTCGCCCTCAGTCTGCCCCAGGCAGGCGAATTCGCCTTCGTGCTGATTGCCTTCGCGGTGGGCAATGCCGTGTTCCCCGGTGCGCTTGCCGACCTCCTGCTGCTCGTCGTCGCGCTGACCATGCTGGTGACCCCGCTGCTCTTCATCCTGTACGATAAGGTCATCGCCCGCGCGCTGTGCGAAGGGGAAGGGCGAGAGGCCGATACGATCGAGGAGGAGAACCCCGTCATCATCGCGGGCCGCGGGCGCGTTGGAGGAATAGTCGACCGGATGCTGCAGGCGGCGGGCTATTCGACGACGGTGATCGATTACGACAGCAAGCAGCTGGAAATCGGTCGCAAGTTCGGTTTCCGCACCTATTTCGGGGATGCCACGCGGCCCGACCTGCTGCATTCGGCGGGGATCGATAAGGCCAGGTTACTGGTGGTAGCCCTCGACGAGCGCGAGCAGATCGACCGGCTTGTGAGGTACGTTATCCAGAACCACCCGCAGGTACATGTCACTGCGCGCGCCATCGACCGCAACCATGTCTACGAGCTATGGGCCTATGGTTGCCGCGACGTCATCCGTGAAACCTACGACAGCAGTCTGCGCATCGGGCGTTCCGCCTACGAGGCGCTGGGCATGACACGCCAGCAGGCCATGGCCGCCAAGGATGCATTCGAGGACATGGACCGGCAATCCATGCGGCAGGTCGCAGAGCTGTACCGGCTCGACATTCCCTATCACGAGAACGAGGAACTGATCGCCAAGGTGAAGGAACTGCGCAAGGACTGGGACCCGGTGCTGCGCGAACAGATGGATGCCATTCTCAGGCGCGAGGGCCACTAGCGGCCTGCGTGCAATTAGGCGCTGCCCGATAACGCCTGGTCGCAGTCTCTGGCGCCGTTCTCCCCGACAACCGTTTGGTTTTCGAGGAGTTAGAGCAATGGAATACGAAATTCTGGATGAACCGCAGGGCCTCGACGAGGACGACGAAGCAACGCGCGACGGCGGCCTGATCGAAGACCACATTGCGCTGAAGAATCAATCGAACGTGGGGCCGCAAGATTATCCCCGTCCGGATCGCCGCGATGGCTCACTCATCGTACCCAAGCAGGCGGAATAGCTGGCGGACAGGGTGGGATTCGAACCCACGAAGGGCTTGCACCCTTGCCGGTTTTCAAGACCGGTGCATTCAACCGCTCTGCCACCTGTCCGCGAGCGAAAGGCGGGCTAGCCAAATCGAATTGGAATGTCACCTGCGAATTGTCGGAACCCAGTTCTGCCTCCCAGCGTAAGGCTCTATGACATTTGCCATTCATCTAGGGCCTGCAAGAACACACTCATGAAATTTCGAAAGCTACTTACTCTCGCCAGTGCTGCGCTTCTCGGGCTGCCAGCTGCTCCCCTGGCCGCGCAGGACATGTCCTTCGACGCCTATTTACAGCTTTTGATGGCGCGGGCTCGGGCAGAGGGAGTAAGCGAAGCGACGATCCAGCGCATGACAGCGGGCCTTACGCCCAATCAGCGGGTGATCGAGCTGGATCAGACTCAGCCTGGCTCTTCCAGCGGTTCCGGCTATCCCCCCCTCGCGCCCTATATCGCAACCCATGTCGACAATGCGCGCATTAGCGGCGGGCGGCGCGAATTTGGCAATTGGCGCACCACCCTTTCCGCAATCGAGCGCGAGTATGGCGTGCCGGGCGAGATCATCGTCGCAATCTGGGGGCACGAAACCGCCTATGGCCGGGTCAAAGGCGGGTTCGATCTGTCGCGAGCCCTGGCGACCCTCGCCTGGGAAGGTCGCCGACGCGAGCTTTTCTCCTCCGAGTGGGTGGATCTCATGAAGGTGGCCGACAAGGGGTACTCGCGCAGAGAGCTGCAAGGAAGCTGGGCTGGCGCGTTCGGAAATCCGCAGTTCCTACCAAGCGTTTACCTTCGCCTTGCGACCGACGGCGATGGTGATGGCAGAGCCGACATCATGAACAACAGCGCCGACGCGCTGGCATCGATCGCGAATTATTTCCGCGATGCGGGTTGGCGCGAGGGACAGCCTTGGGGTGTAAGGGCCTACGTACCTTCCGGCTTCGATGTCGACCTGTATCGAACCGATCTGGTCGCTCCGGTCTGCCCCCGGGTTCACGAGCGACACAGCCAATACAAGACCGCAGCCGAATGGCGCTCTCTCGGTGTGCAGCCCCAGCGTCCGCTCGCGGACGATACGTTGGCGTCGCTTTTCCAGCCTGACGGACCCGGTACGCCCGCCTGGTTGCTGACGAGCAACTACCGCGTCATCCTCGAATACAACTGCTCGAATTACTATGCGATGAGCGTCGGACTGTTGGCTGATGAGATCGCGCGATAATCTGCTTCGGTGGAAACGCCTTAGGTGCGCTCGCCAAGGGGTGACAGGCTGGCTATAACAGCCCGCTATTGAAACTCTGATCAGGGAGGCGTCGTCGAAGAGCGGCGCCGCACACCGCTTGGGTCCGAAATTGCGAAAATTTTCTGCGCTCTGTCTTGCGATATCATTCGCCGTTGCACCGGTTTCCGCGCAGGAGGAGCCACTTCCTACTCCTCCGAATGCGAAGGAAGCGCCGATTGCGTTTCTTTTCGACGTGACCAGCGGCCAGGTGCTGTTCGAACGCGAAGCGGACCGGCGCTTCATGCCCGCATCGATCGCCAAGGTCATGACAACCTTTCTTGCATTCGAGTGGATGGAAGAGGGCAAGATTACGCCGCAGCAAAGCTTTTCGATCAGGCCGGAAGTCTGGAAGAAGTGGAATAACGTCGGATCCACCATGTTCCTGCCCCATGATGCACGGGTAACGGTGGATGATCTCGTTCACGGCGTTACCACTGTATCGGCCAACGACGGTGCCGCTGCCCTTGCGGACGGTGCCGCAGGCTCGATCGAGAAGTGGGTTTCCGCGATGAACGCAAAGGCCAGCGAAATCGGCATGCGTGATAGCCATTTCGGAACGGCAAACGGTTGGATGGATGAAGGTCGTACATTCACGACTGCACGGGATCTGACCACTTTGGCGACGGCCATGCTCCGGCGCCACCCGGCGAAATATCGCCATTTCGTGGGGCATCGCGAATATAGCTATAACGGGATCACCCAACCAAACCACGATCCGATCAGCGGCGTGGTAGAGGGCGCAGACGGGATCAAGACTGGTTTCACCAATCAGGCCGGGTTTGGCTTTCTGGGCTCTGCAGCGAGGAACGGGCGCAGGCTCGTCATGGTCGTTGCAGCAAGCCCTGACCCGCGTGATCGAACCCGTGCATCGCGCGATTTGATCGAATGGGGGTTTTCGAATTTCGAGCAGGTTCGCCTGTTTACCCCTGATACACCCGTTGCATCGGCGCAGGTCCAGGGTGGAAGCACGAGGGAGGTCGAGCTTGTTGCGGCGGATGGAGTATATGTCGATCTGCCGAAAAGCGCGTCGCGAGACGTCACATTGAGGCTCGTTTACGAGGGGCCACTACGCGCTCCGATCCGGAAGGGTGAGCGAGTCGCGGAGCTTGCGGTTTCGATCGACGGTATGCCCGATTATCGCGTGCCGCTGGTCGCCCGTGAGGAAGTGAACGAGGCTGGTTTCGCACGCCGGATGTTGAACGGCTTGCTGGGCTGGGTTTCCTGATGCGCGGTAAATTCATCGCGTTCGAAGGAGGGGAGGGCATGGGCAAATCCACCCAAGCACACCTGCTGCGCGACTATCTCGAGAAGCGCGGCATCGAGGTTGTGCTGACCCGCGAACCCGGCGGGACACCGGGCGCTGAGGCGATCCGTGATCTGCTGCTGCATCCTCCCGGCGAGGGCTGGGGACCGCAAGCTGAAGCCCTGCTTTTTGCCGCAGCACGTGCCGATCATGTTGCACGATTGATCCGCCCGGCGATCGAAGAGAAAAAGTGGGTCGTGTGCGACCGCTTCATCGACTCCAGCCGAGCCTATCAGGGAATTGCGGGTTCCCTCGGTGATCATACGATCCGCAAATTGCACGAGATCGGCAGCGACGCACTACTACCGGATTTGACGCTGCTCATCGGCGCTGACACGCGCGAGGTCGAAAAACGCCTTCGAGCGCGTGACGGCGGGTCTTCAGATGCAATAGGCGGGAGGGATGATTACTATCACGCTGCAGTAAACTCGGCTTTTGAAACTTTCGCCGAAAAGGAGCCGGGACGCTTCGTTCGGATCGACGGAAGCGGCACGATCGAGGAAGTACATTCCCGCGTGGTGGCAGCGATTTCGCCGCTTTTCGAAACTGCTGCCTCGTGATGTTACTTGGTCACGAGAAGGCCTGGGATGCATGGCGGAGTGCCATGGCTGGCGATCGTATGCATCACGCATGGCTTCTGGCGGGCAAGAAGGGGCTGGGCAAGGCGAATTTTGCACGAGCAGCTGCACGATTGCTCGTGGATGCGGACTGGGAAGGTGAGCACCCGGACATCCTGACGCTTACTTACGGCGCAAAGAACAAGGACGAAGCCAAGAAGCGGGACGATGGAAAACCTTTTGAATTGGCGCGCGGCATCAAGGTGGACCAGGTGCGCGATATCCAGCGCAGGCTTACTACGCGGCCCACGATGGGAACGAAGCGAGTCGTAATCATCGATCCCGCGGACGATATGGAAGTTTCGGCTTCCAACGCGCTGCTCAAGAGTCTCGAGGAACCACCTCGGGGGACCTATTTCATGCTTATCGCGCATAGCCCGGCACGGCTCCTGCCCACCATCCGCTCACGCTGTCGCACGGTGCGCTTTCCGGCTCTTGCGCACGAAGAAATGGATGGACTTTTACGCGAACTTGCTCCCGGCGCGGACATCGCCACCCGAGACGCCGCGATCGCGGCTGCAGCGGGATCTCCGGGAGCGGCGCTTTCCTTTGTCGACCTTCAACTCGGTAAAGCCGCGCAATTGATGCGCGCCATCGCAACGCATGGGGATCCCGATTTTGCCCTGCGGGGCGAACTCGCAGGCGTAATTGGCGCCAAGCAGGACATTCCGCGTCTCCAGGCCATACTCGACCTTGCCCGCGCGATCCTTGCGGAACGGATCGACGACTCTCATGATGATCCCCGCAAATTGATAGATACGCATACGGAACTGGTTCGTCTGACAAGAGAGCAACCGACCTACAATTTCGATCCAGGCCTGCTCGGCATGGAAATCGGGACCTTGCTCGCACAAGCGGGCGCGGCTAGCGAGCGCGGCAATGGCTGAACCTTACTATATCACCACCGCGATCCACTATCCCAATGGCAAGCCGCATATCGGGCATGCCTACGAAACTATCGCCGCCGACGTCATCGCGCGTTTCCAGCGCCTGATGGGCCGCGATGTGCGATTCCAGACCGGCACCGACGAACACGGGCTCAAGATGGCGCAGAAGGCGCGTGATCTGGGAAAAACCCCGCGGGAGTTGGCCGATGATATGTCGGGCGCGTTTCGGGATCTCTTCGACCGGCTCGATATCAGCTACGATCGGTTCATTCGCACGACGGATGAGCATCACCACAAGGCGAGCCGCGCCATCTGGGGAGCGATGGAAGCCAGGGGCGATCTTTATCTCGACCGCTATGAAGGCTGGTACTCAGTCCGCGACGAGGCCTATTACGACGAGAAGGAACTCGTCGAAGGGGAGGGGGGGCAGAAACTTTCCCCGCAAGGCACTCCGGTCGAATGGACCGAGGAAGAGACGTGGTTCTTTCGCCTGTCGAAATATGCCGAACCTCTGCTCGAACTGCTCAACAAACCCGGCTTTCTCGAACCGGCGAGCCGCCGTAACGAGATGATCGCTTTTGTCGAAGGCGGGCTAAAGGACCTCTCAGTAAGCCGCACAAGTTTCGACTGGGGCGTAAAGGTTCCCGGGCATGACAATCACGTGATGTATGTCTGGGTCGACGCTCTGACCAATTACATCACCGGCGTAGGTTACCCCGATGGCGGCGAGATGTGGCAGAAATACTGGCCTGCCAGCCTGCACCTGATCGGCAAGGATATTGTGCGCTTCCACACGATTTACTGGCCCGCCTTTCTGATGAGCGCGGGAATCCCGGTGCCGCAGCGGGTATTCGGCCACGGCTTCCTGCTCAATCGCGGCGTCAAGGAATCAAAGTCGGCTGGCAATGTCACCGATCCCAACGAGTTGATCGATCTGTTTGGGGTTGATTCCCTGCGCTACTTCCTGATGGCTGAGGTTGTCTTCGGAAAAGATGGAAGCTATTCGGCAGAAGCGCTTGTTAACAAGGTAAATGCCGAACTGGCCAACAGCTTCGGCAACCTTGTGCAGCGTACACTTTCGATGATCCACAAGAACATGGATGGCAAGCTCGAGGCGTTCGAGCCGACCGGCGACGACAAGGCGCTGCTCGCCACCGTACGCGATGCGTGCGGGGCGGTGCTTCCGTGCGAATTCGAGGCGCTCAACTTCAGCGTAGGGATCGAAGCCTGGCTGAAGGCGGTATTTGCCTGCAATGCCTACGTCGACGAGCAGGCTCCCTGGGCACTCAAGAAATCGGATCCTCAGCGGATGAAGGCAGTGCTGCAAACGCTGTTCCTCGCGATTCGGGATCTCGCCATCGCTATTCAGCCAGTCACTCCGACCAAAGCTGCGGTAGTCCTTGACCAGCTTGGCGTCACGACACGGCAGCGGACCTATGCCGATTTGTCGGATGAAAGCTGGTTCGCAGAATTGATCGCAGCCGGACACGTGATCGAGAAGCCGACACCTGCCTTCCCGCGCCTCGAACTGCCGGAAGCGGAGGCTGCCGCTTGATGCTGGTCGACAGTCACTGTCATCTCGAATACGAAGGACTGGTCGAGAGCCAGTCCGAGGTGCTTGGGCGAGCTCGTGAAGCAGGGGTTGGGGCCTTCCTCAATATCTCGACGAAACGGGCGGAATGGGACCAGGTCGTCGGGACGGCCAATACCGAGTCCGATGTCTGGGCCAGTGTGGGCATCCATCCCCACAACGCCGACGGTCATCCAGACCTGACCCGAGAAGAGCTGCTCGAAGCAACCCGGAATCAGCGGGTCGTTGGAATCGGCGAAACCGGGCTCGACTATTATTACGACCATTCCGATCGCGCCGAGCAGCAGCGATTGTTCCGCATCCATATCGAAGTTGCCCGCGAAACAGGGCTGCCTGTCATCATTCACACCCGCGATGCCGAAGACGATACGATCGTCATCCTCGAGGACGAGATGAAAAAGGGTGGCTTCCCAGCGCTGATCCACTGTTTCACTGCCTCCGCTTCTTTTGGGGAAAAGGTTCTCGATCTCGGTCTTTCGATCTCACTTTCGGGCATAGTGACTTTCAAGAATGCAGTGGATTTGCAGGAAGTTGCCAAAGCTATCCCGCAAGACCGGCTATTGGTCGAGACCGACAGTCCTTTCCTTGCTCCGGTCCCCCATCGTGGGAAGGCTTGCGAACCCGGTTACGTGCGCGACACCGCTACTTTTCTGGCAGAGCTGCGTGGCGAACCGCTGGACCAATTAGCCGAATACACGACCCGCAACTTCTACCGCTTGTTCAGCAAGGCCGCTTCGTGAAGCTCATAATGCTCGGCTCGGGCACGTCGACGGGCGTGCCGCGTGTTGGCAACGATTGGGGTGAATGCGATCCGCAGGAACCCAGGAACCGCCGCAGCCGCGTGTCCATCATCGTCCAAAACGGTGCAGGCCAGCGAATCCTTGTGGACACTTCGACAGATCTGCGCGCGCAATTGCTAGCGACCAACATTCCCAAGGTAGATGCCGTTTTCTGGACTCACGACCATGCCGACCATTGTCATGGTATCGATGACCTGCGCGTCATGCGGTATGATCGCTCCAACCCGCTTCCCGGTATAGCAAGCCGAGTTACCTGCGAACGATTGCGGCGGCGGTTCGATTACGTTTTCGAAGGTCAGTTCGGTTATCCGACGATCGTCGAACTCAGGGAATGTTCACAAGTTCAGCTGGTTGCAGGATTTTCTTTCGATAGCGTGGAAATGCCGCACGGTCCTGTGAAGAGCACGGGATTCCGCTTCGAAGCGGATGGAAAGTCGATAGTTTATGCTACCGATTTCAGCGAAATCACTCCCGCAATGATCCAATGCTTCAGATCTTGCGATTTGCTTGTGGTCGATTGTTTGCGCGAGCGACCTCATCCAACGCACGCCCATCTCGATATGGCGCTGGACCTCGCAAGACGATGCAAAGCGAAGCGTACAGTGCTGACGCATCTGGACAAGTCCATGGACTACGCCACTATCGGCGGGAAGATCCCGAAGGACGTAGCAGTCGGATTCGATGGGATGGAGGTGTCGCTATGAACGCGGACGGAGGAACGATCGCTTGGGCGGCATTAATGAGTGCCTTGGTTGTCGCTTATTTGTGGGGAATGAGGCGCGATTCCGGCTTGAACAGTAACCGGATGATCAAGATCGCGTTGATCTGGGTCGCCATAATCGGGGTCGCCTATATTCTCGTGAGAGCATTTACGGGAATGTATTGAGTCGAACGGTCAGCCATAAGGCAGACCAGCGCCCATCAAGACGGGATTGGCCGGATCAGGGCGCAAGCGGGCCTAATGCATCCTTGAGTGGATCGAGCCATTGCTCATAAGGCTTCCACGCGTCCTGTCCGCTGCGGTTGATTGGGCGTCGCACCTGTTCGCTGCTTGCCGTACGCACTGCGCGGTCTGTTTTGTGAAAGTCGAGGCAGGCTTCTTCGAAAGGCAAACGGCAATACTCGAGCATACGGCGCGTTTGGCCTTCTAGATCATCAAGAACGTCCTCATGGTTTACGCGCAGAACCTTTCCAGGCAGCACACGGTCCCAGTGATCCATCAGCGCGACGTAATCGGAATAATAGCGTCCGATCTCGGTTAGGCCGTAGGTAAACTCCTGCCCTTCGGCAAAGAGCTGCTTGAAGCCGGAAAAACAGCAGTCCATCGGTGCCCGGCGCGCATCGATGATCTTTGCATTAGGCAGGATTAAATGGATCAGGCCGATATGCCGAAAATTGTTGGGCATCTTGTCGATGAAGAAGCGTGCGCCCTGCCGATGAACGCGTGTGTCCTCGATATACTTCTCACCGAACTTCGCAAGTTGCTCTCGCGTCAGATCATGGAGTACCTGCGGATAGCGCGATTGCCCTGCCTTGCGACCACGCAGCCGATGGGCGAGGGCGAGAATATTGGGTAGCTCGAGGGTGCCATCGACTTGACTGTGGCTCGAGAGAATCTGTTCCAGCAGCGTCGAGCCGGCGCGCGGCAACCCAACGATGAAGATGGGGTCGGGCGACAAATGGCCAGCGCCTGAGTATCTTTCGAACAAATCGTGCGTGCAGCATTCCGCTTGCTTCGACAATTCATTCGTCATGGCGTCCGCACTATAGCGGGTTTGTGTACGCTTGAGAGTATTGCCTTCGTCGTAGAACCGGAATGATTCCGCGTTGTCGTGGCGATCTTCATAGGCCTTTCCCAGAGCGAAGCAGAGATTGACACGGTCGGTGAAACTCAGTTCGCTCCGTGCAACCTGCTCGCGCATTGCGGCAATCTCGTCGTCACGGAATTTGTAGGTCTTCAGATTGGCAAGCGCATAATAGGCGTCGCCATGATCAGGCTTGGCATCTATAGCGGCGCGGTAGCTGGCCACGGCTTCTTCCTGGCTGCCAATAGTCTTGAACGCGTGGCCTCGACTGGTCAAAGTGGCGGGATCCCCGGGAATTTTTTCCAGCACCGCGTCAAACAGCTCAAAGGCACTGTCGTAATCGCCGGTCTGCATGCTCTCGATAGCTAGGTGTGACTGAAAGAGTGGGTTTTCCGGATCGCGCATGTACAGCGCTTCTGCCTCATGCCTTGCTTTTTCGTATTTCTGGCGACGGCGCAGTGCATCTATGTAGTCGAGCCGCACCTGCACATTTTCGGGTTCGAACGTTGTCGCGCTCTCGAGCAGGAATTCGGCATCGTCGAGTATGCCCAGTTTGATGCCAATCTGCGCCAACAGACGCATGCCCTCAACGTTGCTTGGATTGGCACGCAGAAACTGACGGCAGATTTCCTCGGCGCGGAGAAGGCGGCTTTCATGCAGGTGGTTCGTAACGGCGACCAGTTCTCGCGGCAACGTTGCGATCCGTTGCGCCTGTGCGCGCGCAGCGCCGGCCTCTGCGGTCCGACCGGATTCTTCCAGCAAATCCGTCAATGCAACCCAACTTGCCTCGAGTGACGGGTTGAAGCGGGTTGCACGTGTATAAGCCGCGATCGCGATGTTACGCTGCCCGCGTGAACGCGCGAGATGACCGGCTTCCTGCCATGCCCGGCCATATTCCGGCATTGCCTGATGAAGTGCCTGCAAATGTCCTTGCGCCTCGTCGAACCGTTTGAGGTAACGCGCTGCGACTGCCGCCATGTATAACGCTTCGGCATCCTCGGGCGTCTCGGACAGCACATTCTCAGCCAACTGAGAGCCACGAGTGAAATCGCCCGACTGGAGTGCAGCCTGCGCAGCTTTCAAGGTCTCGTCGCGGGCGATCATGTCCACGTTCCTAACAAGCAAGAGTGGCGGAAGCGATGCTAAAGCCCGCTCCCGCCGCAAATACTTGCGCTTCCCGCTAGATCAGTAGTCGAAACCGACGCGCAGACCGACAGTCAGAGGACGGTTGGTGGCGATACGCTTGCGGTCGTTGACGAAATTGCCCGATATCTGGGCGCGTTCGTCGAAGATGTTGCTACCAAACAGCTCGAAGCTCCACTGTCTGCTTTGAATGCCGGTCGAGAAATCAAATATCGTGTAGCTGTCGAGTTCGAGCTTGTTGATCTCGACTACATCGGTGAACTTCGATGCCGAATGCGAGACCTGCGGTTGAACGAATGCATCCCAATCGCCTGAAAGTGACCATTCATACCGGGCGCGCAGGTTGCCTTGGAACGAAGGAGCAAAGGCCAATTCCCCACCTTCGACGACGTCATTGGTAGGGATGAGCACATCGGTGATCTCGGTATCGAGGATGGAGAACGCGCCTGTCAGGGTCAGGCCGGGAAGGGCATAAGGCGCGAAAGTGAAGTCTGCCTCTACTCCCTTGATTTCTGCATCGGCCGCATTGGCCGAGAAGAACAGGTTGGTGATCGAAGGGTCGAAGATCGTTGTTTGCAGACGGCTGATATCGACAAAGAACGCACTGCCGTTGAAACGCAGTTGCCCGTCGACGAGTTCGGTTTTCCAGCCGAGTTCGTAGTTTTTCACCTCATCCGTATCGAGTTCGAAGGGAACCACAAAGCCTGCGCCATTCGTGGCGCCACCTGGACGGTTCAGCAGCCCAGGGCGGAAACCTTCAGAATAGGTCCCATAGAACATCAGATCAGGCGTCGGAGTGAGGGTTAAAGTACCTTTGTAGATTACGCCTTCGGCCTTGGCTTCGTCAGGTGCCCGGACCGCGTTGAATACCTGTTGCGCTTGCGAAGCGCTGAGGCCGGCTGCCTGAATGTCCTGCATACTATCGGCCCGCGTGAATGTCTGGCGTAAAGCGGGGTCGCACGATCCAATGAAGGTATACTGCCCGTCTCCGTCGTAAAGATCGGAAAGATTGGTTCCGAATGCATTCGCGTCTTCCGCTGCGCCGCTGTTACAGAAGCTGGCATTTGCGCTGCCTTCGAAATCCACCCTGACGTTGTAGTAGCGAATGCCGCCGGTGATAGTCAGCAGATCCGGTACGATGTCCACACTGGTTTCACCGAAGATACCGAACTGCTTGTCAGTGCGACGAATGTCGTTGCGGAAGATGGTTTCCGGCGCGAAAGGTCCCGGATCGGAGTTGAACCCGGGGAACGGGAAGTTCGGGGCGAAAGGTCCAAAGGGCTCCGCCTCGATATTGCCCGGATAATTGAAGTCGTTGCGCTCCTCCAATTCCAGGTCGGAGAAGAACAGCCCCCCCGTGGTACGGATCGGGGCATCGGCATCGGTGCTGAAGCGAAACTCGTTGGTGAAGACCTTGGTATCGCTGAACGAGGTAACGTTGAGGTTTGGTTCCTGGCAGGTCCCGCTGGGGGCGGCGTTACCCGGATAGGTCACACTGCCGTCACAGATATAATAAGGCAGATACTGGCCGACGAAGAGATAATCGGAATAGTCGATCCGCTGTTCGGTAGTACGGTCGGTATAGGCGCCGGTATAGACGATATCCAGCGCGGCAAGGCGGCCTTCGATCGTCCAGCTGGTGTTCGAGAATTCATCTTCGAGCGTATCTTCCTCGAATCGCTGGATTTCGAGATCGTCCAGTCCGTCGAGTTCTGGATCGGCGAAGAAAACGCCGTCGCTATCGACCTGCTGACGTGTATGCGCGACGGTCAGGTTCCAGTCTGGAGTAATTTCCCAAAGAGCGGTTCCGCGGAAACCCATATATTGCGTGTCGTTGAAATCGTCTTCGACGAGGGCGGCATTATCGGCATCGAGGAACGTCACATCCGAAAGGTCTGCTTCTGCCTGAAAGCCCGCCCGCAGAGAGTTCACCGGAACTCCGTTGTCGCGGACAGTCCCCTCGGGGCGGAAGCGCGCGCTTTCGCTGGCATCGCGCGTACCTGCGACATTGTCGATATAACCGCCCTGATGGTCGTAATAGGCGACCGCGCGCAGCGCGATCGTGTTCGCCACCGGCACGTTGACCATTGCCTCAGCCTTGTAGCTTGCCTCTCCGCCCTTGGTGAAGGAAAGACCTGCGTCCATGCTGGCATCGAAACCTGCCAATGATGGCTTGGCCGTGATCAATCGGACGACACCGGCCTGAGAGCTGGCTCCGAACAGTGTTCCCTGCGGACCGGAGAGAACCTCGATACGCTCCATATCCGCGGCGTAGACATCGAGATTACGGCCTGGTTGCGACAGTGGCTGCTCGTCCAGATAAAGCGCAACATTGGGGGCGAGACCCGCCACGCCGGCGGTAGTCAGGTTCGGCGTGGTCGATGCGAGCCCGCGAATATAGATCGTGCTTTGCCCGGGACCACTGCCGCCTGCGGTGACGGTGGGAAGCTGATCGAGATAGTCCTCGAATGTGTCGATGGCGAGTTCGTCGAGATCTTCTGCGCCTATGGCTGCAACAGAGACGGGTACGTCTTGCAGATCTTCGCTGCGCTTCTGCGCAGTCACGACGATTGTTTGAACGCCGCCTTGGCGTTGCTGGGCTGAAGACGAGGTAGTCTGCTGCGCTACAGCTGGCGTTGCGACGGCGATGGCGAGTGCGCTGGCCGACGCACCGCTGACGAAAATTCTCATGAGTGGAAATCCCCCAACCGGATCATTTGAAAAGCCCGCCGATGACTGGGCTAGTATTGACGACAAGATTCTTTGAAAAATCTCGTTCTTCGATCTTAATAAGTGGCAGACTATGGGGCATCCACCACGTCGTCGTCAATTTTGAAAAAGAATGGACGGGTGTTGCTTAACTACAACAAGAAGTAGAGATTGCTTAAATTACACAAATTAGATTCAGTTAAATTTAAATATATCCATATCTATATTATAGATAGTGGATTTTATAAATTAGTCTAATGGAATAATGATTTCAAGAATTCAAATACCTAATTCTTTTTTGGTTTTTTTGCTTCAGTATGACTGAAAACTATTGTGGAGATTTACTTCGTCTGCGGGCATTCTGAGCCGTCTGCGACAGTAACTGATTTTCCTGTCTCCAGCCTCAGTGGTTGAGTCCTTATAATTAACATAATATATATTATCAATCTAAAGGGGTTCTGCCAGAGGGAAAGAGCCATCTCCACCTACGTACCTAGGTAAAAACTTTAGCCTCTTTCCCCTTCGGGGATCGCTCTCTAAGCGTTCCGTATGTCTGAACAATTAGACCGCCTCCTTAAAATTATGGCACGCCTGCGTGACCCGGATCATGGTTGTGAGTGGGATACCGCGCAGAACTTCGCCACGATTGCGCCTTATACGATCGAGGAAGCTTACGAAGTGGCCGATGCGATCGAGCGCTCGGACATGGCCGATCTTGAAGGAGAACTTGGCGATCTACTTTTCCAAGTCGTCTTTCACGCCCGCATGGCAGAAGAGTCCGGACATTTTTCCTTTAGCGATGTCGCACGCAACATTGCGGACAAAATGGAGGCGCGTCACCCTCACATCTTTGGAAATGAAACCGGTGTGATGATGAAAAGCCGGTGGGAAGATCTCAAGGCCGCAGAACGCGAAGCTTCGGGAACGACTGGCGCGCTCGATGGTGTAGCATTGGCACTGCCAGCACTCTTGCGTGCGCAGAAGCTTCAGAAGCGTGCGGCGCGTCATGGATTTGACTGGCCCGACGTTGATGGACCGCGCAGTAAAGTTTTTGAAGAAATAAAGGAGCTTGACGAGGCTTCCGCAGATGAAGTCGAAGAGGAGGCTGGCGATTTCCTTTTTGCTGCAGTCAACCTTGTGAGAGCTTATGGCGTCGATGCCGAGGCTGCATTGAGGGCAGCAAACGCGAAGTTCGAACGCCGATTCCGTGCAATGGAAGATCTATCCGGCGGCGATTTTTCCGATAGGGATTTGGAAGCGCAGGAAAGACTTTGGCAGGAGGTCAAGCGGCGCGAGAAGTCCGCTTCATAAGGTCTCGAACTGGCCCAGTTCCTTGGGGTTGAGCCTGACGATAAAGCGCCGCTGCGGACCGGCCTTGCCCTCCCCCGCATCCTCTTCGACCAAGACTTCGCCATGTGCGTGGAGCCAGGCGATACGCCTCCCGTCGCTTGTGGAAAGCTCGAACTCGTGGATCGATGCTTTTACCGTAAGCATCTCCCCCAGTTTTTCCAGCAATTCGTCGATGCCTTCGCCACTGATGGCCGATACTGGCACAATATCGTCGCTGGAGGCTGCGTTATAGCTCAGTTCCTCGGCTCGATCTTCGTCCAGAAGGTCCCACTTGTTCCAGACTTCCAGGATCGGGATCGAACTCCCCCCGCCCTCATCCCCGATAACACCGAGCTCGGTAAGGACGCCCAGGACCTGCGCTTTTTGGGCTTCTGCAGAGGGGTTGGATATGTCGCGAACATGGCAGATCACGTCAGCAGCTGTCACTTCTTCCAGCGTCGCTCGGAAAGCCGCAACGAGTTGGGTCGGCAGATCGGATATAAAGCCGACTGTATCGGAGAGAATAGCTTTCTCCACACCCGGCAAGGAAATGGCCCGCATAGTCGGATCGAGTGTAGCGAAGAGTAGATCCTCGGCCATGACCTCGGCCCCAGTCAGCCGGTTGAATAGCGTGGACTTTCCAGCGTTTGTATAACCGACCAGGGCGATAACGGGCCATGGCGCGCGCTCGCGCCTCTCCCGGTGGAGGCCCCGAGTCTTACGAACCTGTTCCAGCTCCTTGCGTAAACGGCCCATCCTCTGACGGATCATTCGGCGGTCGGCTTCAATCTGTGTTTCGCCGGGGCCGCCTAGGAAGCCGAAGCCCCCGCGTTGGCGTTCAAGGTGAGTCCAGCTGCGGACCAGGCGGCTCTGTTGGTAGTCGAGATGCGCCAGTTCGACCTGCAATCGGCCTTCTGCGGTCGCTGCCCTCTCGCCAAAGATTTCGAGGATCAGGCCCGTGCGGTCGATGACCTTACGCGACAGCTTCTCTTCGAGATTACGTTGCTGGATCGGACTCAGCGCACCGTCGACAACAATCAGTTCGGCATCGTTCTGTTCGCAGGCAATCCGGATGTTTTCGACCTGTCCTGCCCCAAACAGGAGGTTCGGCCGAACTTCACGCACCGGAAGAACGAAGCTGTCCACGATCTCGATACCGATAGCGAGCGCCAGCCCCTCGGCCTCGCGCAGGCGGCTTTCGGCGTCGAGGTCATAGCTTTTTCCCCGAATATCGGGGCAAATGACAAGGGCCCGCGCACCGCGCGAAACCTCGCCGAGGAGATCGTCGTCGAAGCTCAGTTGTCGTCCTCGTCCCAATCTTCGGTCAGATCGACCGGAGTTGCAGGTTGAATGGTAGAAACAGCGTGCTTGTAAGCGAGTTGCACGAAACCGTCCCGCTCGAGCAACATGGAAAACAGGTCGTAGGCGGCGATCTTCCCCTGCAACATCACGCCATTGACGAGAAACATCGTCACCTGTGCCTCTGTCTCACGAACCCGGCTTAGAAAAACATCTTGGAGGAGCCGCTGTTTGGCACCTGAGCCCTGACTTGCGAATTGTTCGGCATCTATTGGCTGGCCAGGCATGATGGTGCTGACAGCGTGCTTATAAACCAGTTGGGACTGACCGTCTCTCCTGAGTAAAATCGAAAAATTGTCGAACCACGTCACAATCCCTTGGAGTTTCACGCCTTTCACAAGAAATACCGTCACCGGAGTCTTGTTCTTGCGAAGAAGGTTGAGAAATGCGTCCTGTAAACTCGGTTGCTTGCCATTCGAAGAAGCCGACTTGTTCGGCTTGGGGCGAGCGGAAAGCGTACGTTCGCCAGACATCTTGCGTGTCTCCTGTTGTTGGCGGCTATTGCTAAAGCCGCGGTCTGGACGCTCCCACCGCGTCCGGGCACCGGTTGTTTAGTCCGGATTTGAAACGCAATGTGGCGATTGCGGTGCCCGACCGCAATAAATAATTATTTCTGGGGGTTCCGAGCGAAATTGCTGGCGTGCTATTTGCGCTCACCGCCCTTGCGCTGGGCCATCCCAAGTAGTTTGAGTTTGCGATGCAAAGCTGAGCGTTCCATTCCGATGAAACTCGCGGTTTTCGAGATATTGCCCGAAAACCTCCGGATCTGGATCGCGAGGTATTCCCGCTCGAAACTCTCGCGCGCTTCGCGCAAAGGCGCGCCCATCAGTGCCGCCATACCACCATTGCCTGCTGCATTTCCGCCTGAAATCTCTTCGGAAAGCATTTCGGCTTCAACCGTTTCCAGCTGATCGCGGGGTGTGAGAATAATTGTACGTTCGACCACATTGCGCAGCTGGCGCACATTTCCAGGCCAATCATAGGCCTGGAGTGCAGCCATCGCTTCTTCGCTGATTGCGGGCGGGCGAATTCCCTGCTCTGCGGCATATCGAGCGAAAAAATATTCGGCGAGTGCCGGAATATCGTCCCGCCGCTCGGAAAGAGAAGGTATCTCGACCGGCACGACATTGAGCCGATAGAAGAGGTCTTCCCGGAAGTTCTTGGCTTCCATTTCGCCGGCAAGGTCACGTGCTGTAGACGACACCACCCTTACGTCTACGCCGATCTGCCGCGATCCCCCAACCCTCACGAAGCTCTGTTCGGTCAACACGCGTAGTATTCGCGCCTGTGTTGAGAGGGGCATGTCGGCAACCTCATCGAGGTAAAGTGTGCCGCCATCGGCGGTTTCGAGCAAGCCGGGCCGCACCAGCTTTCCATCCACTTCTTCGCCGAACAGCTCTTCCTCGAAGCGTTCGGGAGTAATGCGTGCAGAATTCACGATGACAAACGGCTTGTCCGCCCTCGCCGACCAGCTGTGAAGCAAGCGCGCGGCGACTTCCTTTCCGGAGCCGGCAGGCCCGCTGATGAGGACGCGGCTACCTGTTTGCGCCACACGTTTGAGCGTGGCTCGTACCGTGTTGATTACGGCGGAATTGCCGGTGAATTCGCCCCCTTCTCCCAAACCTTCGCGTAAGCGTGTGTTCTCGCGCCGTAACCGCTCCGTTTCAGTGGCACGCTCTACGAGATGGAGCAGGCGTTCTGCTTCGAAGGGCTTTTCTATGAAGTCCATCGCCCCGCGACTGACGGCGCTGACTGCAGTATCGATGTTGCCGTGACCGGAGAATATTATAACCGGAAGTTCGGGTTCACGGGCCTTGATCGCGTCGAGCACTTCCAAGCCATCCATCTGGCTTCCATGCAGCCACACGTCGAGCAATACGAGGCTCGGACGCTTCTCATCCACGGCATCGAGAGCCGAAGCGCTGTCCGCCGCCGTCCGACACTCATAGCCCTCGTCGCTCAACACACCGGCTACAAGTTCGCGGATATCGCGTTCATCATCTACGATGAGAATGTCCAATGCCATTACTCAGCTTCCTGTTCTTGCATCGTTGGGTGCATCGGCGTCGGCTGCAGGGACACCATGGGGGTCCTTCGCAAAACGAAGGGTAACGCGAGTCCCACCGCCCTCGACCGAGGAAAAACTCATCTCTCCGCCGTGCTCTTCGACAATCTTGTTGACGATTGCGAGGCCCAGCCCGGTGCCCTTGTCACGCGTTGTCACATACGGCTCGAGAATACGCTCCCTATCCTGAGGGAGTCCAATTCCGTTATCGGTGATTGCGATCGCGATCGTATGTTCGTCCTCGCTCACATCCACCGCGATTTGTCCGCGATAGTCGGCATCTGCATGGGCAGTGCGCGCTTCGATCGCTTCCGCAGCGTTCTTGAGAATGTTGGTAACGGCCTGCCCTAATTGGTGGCGGTCCGCCTGGATCTTGAGGGGCCCTTCCAGCGTAGTGGACAGGCCATAATTGATTTCAGGATTGGCGACTTCCTGGAGAAAGATTGACTGTCGTATTAAATCCAGTGCGTCCTCCGGACGGAAAACCGGTTTGGGAAGACGCGCGAAACTGGAAAATTCATCGACCATTTTTCTCAAATCGCCGACCTGTCGGACAATCGTGCTGGTCAATTCATCGAACAACTCCCCGTCCTGTTCTATTTGCTTGCGATAGCGGCGTTTGAGGCGCTCGGTCGCCAACTGGATGGGTGTGAGCGGATTCTTGATTTCGTGGGCGATGCGCCTTGCTACATCGGACCAGGCAGCCTGACGTTGATCGAGCAGTTGGCGCGTAATGTCTTCGAAGGTAATGACGTGACCATCGCCCTCTTTGACCAGCTTAACGGCGAGCGTCATCAGTTCCCCCTGCCGGCTATGACTGACAACACCCCGCTCGAGGTTCGCAGCAACCATTGCGGCAATTTGAGGTGCCATTTCGTCCAGGGTTTCTGGTTGATTACCTCCCTGCCCGCCTTCTAGCAGAGTAGCTTGCGCCGGCGCATTCATCAGCAAGACCCGGCGCTGGCCATCAACAGTAATGACCCCGGCACTGACTGACTCGAGAACGGCTTCGATAAAGCTACGACGATCCTCCAACTCGGCGTTGGCGGTAACAAGCGCGTCGGTCTGGCGCTCAAGCTGAGCTGTCATGCGGTTGAAGGCACGGTTCAGCAATCCGATTTCATCCGCGCCTGTGCGCCCTTCTACTCTCATACCGAAATTGCCCGCGCCGACTTTCCTCGCAGCGGCGACAAGGTCGGTGAGCGGCTCAACTTGTCGATCGGCAAAACGTAGAGCAAACCAGACGGCAATGCCTACAAGGGCAAGGCTTACGAAGAATAGCGCAAGATTGAAGCGGAGCTGGAGCGCGCGGGCACGAGAAGTCAATTCGTCATACGCACCTGAGATTGTGCGGGCCCGTTCCCAGCTACGAAAGCTCGCCCCTTCCGCATTTCGCGCTGTGTAAAGATAGATGCCTGCAACCCTGTCGATCGGTGCAATGGCCTCGATCCGCTCTGAGCTGCCCCGCACCGCCACCTGCTCGCCCCTGCGTAGGTCGCCGAGGCTTTCCTCGGTGAAGGCAACGGGATCGCTGCTCTCTGAAATATTGTACAATACTGCCGTACGTGCAGTGCCGTCCGGCATGGCTTGCAGGATTGCACTTTCGACTACATCTCGCGGCTGTGCCTGGTATTCATAAACCAGCATGAAATCGGGATCGGTAACGGAAATTCGCTGCAGATTGGCACGCATGTCCATCGCCATCGAAATCGTTTCCTGCGCAAGATCCAGCTGGTTATCCTCGTAATAGCTTTCCGCCAGCGCATTGGCGTTTTCCATCAATCCGCGGGAATTGTCGGAGAACCAGAAGTCGACTCCCGACTGGAATAATACAGCAGCGAAAGCGGCGACCAGCAATGTGGGCACGGCGGCGACCATTGAGAAGAAAAACACAAGACGGACATGGAGCCGCGCCGTGCTGCCCGCCGCACGTCTTAACGCGAGCCTTCGTCCCGCCAGAACCAAAAGGGCCATAGCCGGAATCAATGTGCCGATCAGAAGCACCGCCACCTGGCTGCTCGGGAGCAATTGGCCGTCTGGTGGTGCAGACGTGAATGCAGCCCACGTCATAACTACCATCCCGAGAAACGTGACCGCTGCAGCGATTTCTATCAGAGAGATCAAGTTCGCTCTGCGTGACGTCACGACGAACTTGCGCCACCAGCGTGGGGTCCGTCGGGTCTGAGGAGCGGCCTGCGTCGCCATCGTGGCGGCCTTACATCGCTACTGTTGCAGATTTGCAAGCATAAAAACGACGAACTGGGCGTCAAGTTCGCTGTGCGAAGCGCTGCGGCCGTATGTCCAGCTCGCCGAGCTTCTTGCGCAATGTATTGCGATTGATGCCCAAAAACTGCGCCGCACGCAGTTGATTGCCGTGAGTCTCCCGAAGCGCGTGCTCGATCAGGGGTTTTTCGAAAGCAGCCAGCGTCTGCTGGTAAACGGTCCCCTCTATGGGTTTTTCCCGTTCCAGCCATTCTGCCAGTGCGATTTCGAGAGCGATCTGAGTGTTGCCAGCATTGGCCAGTGTTTTTGGGGGTAGAAGTTCGTCAACAAGGCTCGCTTCGATTACGTCGTTGCGTGCCATGAGAGCCATCCGAAAGACGAAATTTCGCAATTCTCTGACGTTGCCGCGCCATTCGCATTCGGACAACCGGGAAATCGCATCATCACTGATGGTATGGAGCGAAAGTCCTTCGTCTCTAGCTTCTGCCAGAAAATGACGGGTAAGGGCGCCGATATCGTCTGTCCGTTCGCGAAGAGGCGGCAAGTGGATCGGAACCACGTTCAAACGGTAGAACAAGTCTTCCCGAAATAGCCCGCTCGCGATCATCGGTGCTAGATCGCGGTTTGTTGCTGCAACGATGCGCACTTCGACTGCAATTTCCTGGCGTCCGCCCACGCGGCGAATCCGGCCCGATTGCAACGCACGGAGCAGCCTCGTCTGTGCTTCGGCGGGCATGTCGCCGATCTCGTCGAGAAACAGCGTGCCACCATTCGCTTGCTCGAATTTTCCAATGGATTGAGATTGGGCACCCGTGAAAGCTCCCCGCTCATGCCCGAAAAGTTCGCTTTCGAGCAGGTCACGAGGGATTGCAGCCATGTTGACTGCCACGAATGGGCCTGTGCGGCGAGATCCCAACTGATGAATGGCCTCTGCTACCAGTTCCTTTCCCGTGCCGCTCTCTCCGGTCACAAGCACGGTGAGATCGTTCCGCAAGACGCGCGTGATCATGCGATAAACGTCCTGCATTGCGCGGCTGCGCCCGATTAATGGGAGTTCACTACCCACATCGTTGCGCTCTTCAACTTCGGTTCGGGGAATGCGCTCGGCCGCCTGCCGGACAGCGTGAGTCAGCTGATCGAGGTCGAAAGGTTTGGGAAAATATTCGAACGCTTGGCTATCGCTGGCGCGAATCGCGGTATCGAGCGTGTTCTGGGCGGACAGAACAATTATCGGCATATCAGGAGCGCATTTGTGTACACGATCGATGGTATCGAGACCGTCACCATCCTCCAGCATGATGTCGGTTAGCATAACATCATAGCTTTCCTTTGCGAGCAGTGCGTCCCGCTCAGCCACACTGGTGCATGCTGTCAGGTCGAATCCCTCATCGCGTAGCGCTTCGGTGATTACAGTAGCAATGGCACGGTCGTCCTCGACCAGCAGGACCTTACGGCTCATGACGATTTCCTGTCTGCGACGGGCAAGTTGATCCGAAAGTGGGTCAGGCCTGCGCGCTCGTCGCGCTCGTGGACGATGCGTCCGCCCATGTCGCGCAGCAATTTTCGGACGAGCGCAAGACCAAGCCCCTGCCCATTTTGTTTGCCAGATACGAATGGCTCGAACACATGATCGCGCAAGGCGGGCGGAAGCCCGGGTCCGGGGTCGGAGACCGTAATTTCGATCGGAAGCCGCGTCGCCTTGCCGAATCGGATAGCCGAGAAAACCAGTCCGCTGACGAAGCGCGTGCGTATCACGATCTGCGCCTTTTCCATTCCCGCGCAGGCATCGCACCCGTTCGCCAAGAGGTTAATCAACACCTGTTCAAGCGCCACTTGGTCCGCTTCTACCGCAGGAAGGGAAGGATCGAATTCCTCGACCAATTCACACCCGTCCTCGCGTCCTGCACGAACGGTCGCCATCGCGTTACGGATTGCTTGATGCAGGTTGCAAGGACCGGTTTCAATGCGATTGCGGCTACCAAGTTGTTGCATCCGATCGATCAGTCGAGCGATCCTGTCGACCTCACCTTCGATCATCGTGGCGAGCGGTCGGTCGCGTTCCGATGCACGTCGAGCTAGTAATTGACTGGCTCCGCGGATTGCGGAAAGCGGATTTTTGATTTCATGAGCAAGTACAGCAGGTGCACGCAGTTCGACCCGCTCGTCGTTTCCATTGTCGTCCTGTCCCTCTTGGCCCGCCTCGGATAGCGTTATGACACGCCACCCGGGATGCGCGTGCATAGGAGAGCTTGTTATATTGACGTGTCGAGCACCCTGCCCCGCCTGAACGGATATGCCACGGGCGATGACCTGCGTACCGCAATTTTGCAGGCTCTCGCGCACCCGCTCGTTGTCAATTCTGATAACTTCCTCGATGCGCGAACCCAACAATCTATGAGCGCTCTGCCCTAGTAGCTCTTCCGCAGCCGGGTTGGCCTCTGCAATATGATTACTATCATCGAGCAGCAATACGGCAAATATCAGCCCGGAGATCTGTGCAGCGGCATCGGGTGCGCCCGGGGTCTCGTTCATGCAGCCCGTCGACGAAGGAATGGTTCGTAGAAGCGCTCTAATTCCTCAACGACCTCAGCTGCTTTATCAATGAAGTTAACCCGATTGCGGAACTCGGCGGAACCGTGCATTCCCTTTGTGTACCAGCCGAGATGCTTGCGCGCGATCTTGACTCCGACCTGTTCGCCGTAAAGTTCGAGCATCTCTCGGTAGTGTTCGATCACGACCTCATACTGCTCATCGAAGCTGGGGGTTTCGAGCTTCTCACCCGTGCGCCACCAATGCATCACCTGTGCCAGCAGCCAAGGCTTGCCGTAAGCTCCGCGCCCGATCATCAGGCCGTCTGCACCTGACTGTTCGAGTGCATTCGCGGCATCTTCAATGGTGCAAATATCGCCGTTGACGATGACTGGAATGGAAACAGCGTCCTTGACCTTGCGCACAAATCCCCAGTCGGCGCTGCCTTTGTACATCTGGTTGCGTGTGCGTCCATGAACGGTGACCATCTTCACGCCAAGGTCTTCGGCAATCCGCGCTAATTCAGGCGCATTGAGGTCGCCGTGATCCCAACCCATGCGCATCTTGACGGTAACCGGCACATCTACCGCCTTGACCGTCGCTTCCATCAGCTTTGTTGCAAGGGCAACCTCCCGCATCAGGGCTGAACCTGCGAGCTGCCCTACGACCTTGCGCACCGGGCAACCGAAATTGATGTCGATGATATCTGCACCATTGCCTTGCTGGAGCTTGGCAGCTTCAGCCATGCTGAGAGGATCGCAACCGACCAATTGCATCGAGACAGGTTCCTCGATCGGGTCCCAAGCCGCTTTTTGTAACGATTGGCGTGTTTCGCGGATCGCAGCCTCGCTTGCGATCATCTCCGTGACGTTGAGTCCCGAACCGTATCTGCGCACGAGTTTCCGAAACGGGAGATCGGTCACGCCCGTCATCGGCGCGAGGATAACCGGCGTGTCGATAGACACGTTGCCGACGTGGATTGGCTTCGGCGGAGCCGGAGGAGAGGTTTGCGCGCCTATATTCATCAAAATGCCTAAATTTTGGGCAGCACATAGTGCGTTGCGGTGAAAACCTCAAGCCGCTAGCGCGAGGCATAGCTATGCTGGAAGCACCCCCTCCTTTCCCCTCCTTCGCAGCCATCGTGGTGGCGGCAGGCAAGGGACTGCGCGCGGGTCTGCCGCTTCCGAAACAATTCGCTATGTGGCGGGGCAAGCCCGTGGTCCGACACTCGGTCGAGGCTCTGCTAAACGCCGGGGCGGATCAGTTGATCGTGATGATCCCTGAAGGGGGCGAGGAGTCGATAAGAAAAGCGCTCTCCGGGCTTTCGAATTGGGAAGCGGTTGTTGGTGGCGAGACGCGTCAGGAATCCGTAGCACGAGGACTGGAGGCTCTTGAAACGGCGGAGAGGGTGTTAATCCATGATGCGGCGCGCCCAAACCTGCAGGATCATGTCATCCACTCGCTCCTGAAGGCCTTGGACGATTATCCCGGTGCCATCCCGGTCCTTCCGGTTGTCGACAGCCTCGCCGTAGGTGAAAATGGCGTAATGGCAGGCACTGCGGCGAGAGAGAAGCTGCGTAGGGTGCAGACGCCGCAGGCTTTTCGTTTTCAGGACATTCTCGAGGCCCACCGTGCGTGGACGGGCAGTTTGACGGCAGGTGACGATGCTCAGGTCCTTGACGCTGCAGGTGGCTCGATTGCTCTGGTCGATGGCGATGAGCGGCTGAATAAACTCACATTCGCGGAGGATTTCTTATCCGACCTACTTCCGGTTCGGATCGGTACCGGATTCGATGTGCATAAGCTGGTCACAGGGCAAGATCTCTGGCTGGGCGGCATCAGAATTGATCACGACAAGGGGCTTGCTGGCCATAGCGATGCCGATGTGGCGCTCCATGCGATTGTAGATGCCCTCCTCGGCGCCATTGGCAAAGGCGATATAGGCAGTCATTTCCCGCCTTCCGATCCCCAATGGAAAGGAGCAAATAGCAGTCAATTTCTTGCTCATGCCGCTGAATTGGTTGGAAAATCGGGCTATCGTACAGGCAATATCGACCTGACAATCATTTGTGAAGCACCCAAGATCGGCCCGCACCGGGATGCCATGCGGCATCGAATTGCAGAGCTGCTGGGCGTTGACATGGACGCGATATCGGTAAAGGCGACCACAACCGAAAGACTAGGATTTACCGGCCGAGGCGAAGGAATTGCCGCCCAGGCTGTCGCCACCGTAATCCGCAATTGATAAATTGGAGACGCGCATGACGCTCCAGAAACTCCTTCCCGACGAGATCGAAGCGCTCGCCCAACGCGTGGTTGACGAGAATAAAGCGGCTGGTCGCAAGATAGTGGTGGCGGAAAGTTGTACCGGGGGGCTGGTTTCGGCGGCACTTACCGAAATCCCTGGATCATCTTCCATTTTCGATCGTGGTTTCGTTACTTATTCGAATGAAGCTAAGATGGAAGCGCTCGGCGTCCCGCTGGATATCATCGAAACCTTTGGCGCGGTCTCAATCGCCTGTGCCTGGGCCATGGCGAAAGGCGCTCTTGCGGCGAGCAATGCGGATGTTGCAGTGGCAATCAGCGGCGTAGCTGGTCCTGGCGGCGGAACAGCGCTCAAACCTGTGGGAACAGTTGTGTTTGCGCGGGTGGTGCGAGGCCATGAGGGAGCACCGGAAGGCGAACTGAAGAAGTTCGAACCGACTTCGCGCGCTGACATTCGTAGCGAAGCCACCATATGTGCGCTGGAACTGCTGTTGCCCTAAAGATTGGCCGCCGCGTTTTCACGGCCGTAGAGTTCGTCCGCACGGTTTTCGAATGCCTCGACCATCTTACGGAATGCGCGATCGAAATATTGCCCGGCCAACGCTTCGAAGACGGCATTACGGAAGGTAAATTCCACGCAAAAGTCTATTTCGCAGCCACCGTCCGGTAAACTCTTGAAAACCCAGTTGTTATCGAGGTCCTTTAGCGGCCCATCCACGTAAAATACTTCGATGTGCTCGGGACGGTTCTTGATCACGCGAGAAGTGAAACGCTCACGGATTGCCTTGAAGCCGACCAGCATGTCGGCCTCCATCTCGGTTTCGCTATCGCTACGCACCCGTGTGGCGACGACCCAAGGCAGGAATTTGGGATAGTTCGCCACATCGGCAACGAGGTCGAACATTTGCTCGCGACTATAGGGAAGACGGCGCGTTTCGCGTATTCCAGGCATCAGGCCTTCGTCCTTGCCTGCTCCTTCGCCAGCCGCTCTTCACGTGCAGCTTTCATGACTGCAAAATCCTCGCCCGCATGATAGCTCGACCTCGTCAACGGGCTCGATGCGACTTGCAAAAAGCCTTTCGCCCGCGCGATCGACCCATATGCGGCGAAGGCTTTAGGGGTGACGAAATCCTCGACATTCGCATGTTTTGGTGTTGGCTGAAGATACTGCCCCATAGTTATGAAATCGACATCGGCACTGCGCATATCGTCCATGACCTGATGAACTTCGAGGCGTTGTTCGCCCAGTCCGAGCATGATCCCCGACTTGGTGAAGATCAGCGGATCATGCGCCTTCACTTCTTCCAACAACCTGAGAGAGGCATAATAGCGCGCTCCGGGCCGGATCGTGGGATAAAGGCGCGGCACCGTTTCGAGGTTGTGGTTGTAAACGTCTGGGCCTGCTTCGCAGATCTTTTCGACCGCCGTGCGCATCTTGCCGCGGAAATCGGGTGTAAGAATCTCGATAGTCGTTCCAGGAGTCTCACGGCGAAGCGCTTTGATAACCTTCACGAACTGGTCGGCGCCGCCATCCGGCAAATCGTCACGATCTACACTGGTTATGACGATATGATTGAGGCCCATCTGGCCAGCTGCAATGGCGACGTTCTCGGGCTCCATCGGATCGACCAGCCTCGGCATCCCTGTCTTCACGTTGCAGAAAGCACAGGCACGCGTACAGACATCGCCAAGTATCATCACCGTGGCATGCTTCTTGTCCCAACATTCGCCGATATTCGGACAGGCCGCTTCCTCGCACACGGTGTTGAGCGACAGGTCGCGCATCAACTTGCGCGTCTCGTGATATCCCTTGCTGACGGGTGCCTTTACACGGATCCAGTCAGGCTTGCGTTGCTTGCGAGGCTGTTCGCCTCCGCTATCAGCGGGATTGGGCGTAGAGGAGAGGTCATTCATTGCGCGGCCCATCTAGGCCTCATCCCCCTTTCCCGCAACCTTGGATCGCCTTGCCGAATTGGTATGGTCGGTCTTGCCACGCCCGACGAATTTGGGCAGCAGCGATCACATGAAAACATTCGAGCAGATGATCGAGGGCTATCGTAAATTTCGCGCTACCGAGTGGCGGGAAGAGCGGGAGCGTTGGAAAGCGCTTGCCGAAGGCCAGTCACCTCAGGTGATGGTGATTTCCTGTTCGGACAGCCGGGTAGATCCGGCGCAGATACTCGGCGTGGCTCCGGGCGAAATTTTCGTTGTACGGAATGTTGCTGCTCTGGTTCCGCCATTCGAGACGACACCTGGTCGGCACGGTGTTTCAGCTGCAGTCGAATTCGCTGTCCAGTTTCTCAAGGTACGAGAAATCGTTGTCATGGGTCACGGCTTGTGCGGCGGCTGCAAGGCAGCGCTGACACAAGACCTGCACGGAAACGAGATTGGCGAAGGCGGATTCGTCGCCCATTGGGTAGATATGCTCGACGAGGCTCGCGAACCGATTGCCGCCACTCTCGGAACGGAGGGCCGCGATGCGGAACTTGCGATGGAACTGGAGGCAGTGAAGGTCAGCTTGGCCAATCTTGTAACGTTCCCCTACGTGGCTGAGAAAGTGGATAGCGGTGAGCTAACTCTTCGCGGCGCACATTTTGCGATCTCAGACGGTATTCTGCGCGTGCTGGACAATCATACGGGCAAATTCGTTGCAGCGGATTGACTTGCCCTTGTCGTCACTGCTCGCCATGTGTTCGGCATGGCAGACAAAGACCTGAACAACATCGCCCTGCTGATCGACGCGGACAATACGACCCCTCGAGGGATCGATCCGGTCCTCACCGTTATGGCGGAACTGGGCCAAGTTAATATCAAACGCGCCTACGGCAATTTCGCGAAGAACAACCTCGCCAAATGGGATAAGATCACGCACAAGTATGGCATCCGTCCGCAGCAGCAATTCGATCTGACCGCGGGTAAAAATGCGACGGATATGGCGATGACTATCGACGCGATCGACCTGCTTTATCAGGGCAAGGTTGACGGGTTCGGTATCATGAGTTCCGACAGCGACTTCACCCCTCTAGCAACCAGGCTCAGACAGGATGGCCTTATCGTCTACGGCTTCGGCAGCAAGAACAAGACGCCGGACGCTTTCAAAAGCGCCTGCACACGCTTTATCGATATCGATGCGCTAATTGCGGGGGCATCGGACGAAGCCACCCCGTCCAGAGCACCGGGAGAAAAGGCCAAGGCTGCTATCGACGAGGAGCTGGTTGAGCTCCTAGGGACTGCGTGGAAGGCTGCAAACCGAGACGAGGATGGTTTCGCTCAAATGGGCGAAGTGGGAAGTCTCGCGGGAAATCGATCGAGCTTCGATGTTCGAAACTACGGATTTAAACGCCTGTCGGACCTTTTCCAGTCGATGGATCAATTCAAAGTCGAAAGGCGCGACAACACCCTATATGTAAAACGCCTTCGCTAGATGTGAATGCGGCGCGGATGCCTAATGGACACCGCGCCGCATACTTATCTGGTTTTCAATTGCGATTACGCGCCGGCTTTCTGCGCCGTATAGATTGCCCAGAGATTGGCGATATCCTTGCGTGCACCTTCCACCTTCTTGAAGGTTTCGATGGCTTCGGCATACTTGCCCTGGTCATACTGCGCGATGCCGAGGCGGGTCAGGATCAAAGGCGTTTCCACGCCGGTCATTCCTAGCGCCTTCGTGTAGAATTCCTCTGCCTCGCCTGGCTGGTCATAGCTAAGGAAAGTGTCGCCAGCGACCACCAGGGTCTTGAGAGTGGCTCCCGATGATCGAGCATCAGCGGCAAGGCTCGGCAAATCAGCACGATCGGTTTCGACGCGGCCTGCAGCCTCGCGGCGCGTTTCGGCTATGAAAGGATCGGACTTGTCGACTACGCCGAGCGCACTGCCTTCATCGATCACCGAGACAACTTCGCCAGGATAACGGCGGGGATCTAGGATTTCGACGTACTCTGACAATACGCGCGCATCATTATAGGCCTTCGTACGTCGCGAAAGGCGCAGGAGGTCCAGAACTTCCGGATTCTGGTAATTGTTGGCGTTCAAGGTAACGATTACTGCGTCGCCCCAAACGACATCGCTGGGATAGTTTTCGGCGAGGAGGGCAACGTACTTCGGAGTTTGATCGTTGATCTCGTTTTCGTAGGCAACAGAAAGTCCCTTGCGAATCCAGCTTTCCGGAATTTTCTCACCAGCACTCCGGCGTTCATCGATCTGGGTCGACAGGTAGTTAAGCCCTTCAGCATAATTTTCCTGATCGAAATATAGGTCGGCAATCATGGTGCGCATGTCGTCCGCGCCAAAAGTTCGTTGGCTGCCGTCGGTCATGGTCGCTTCGAATGTATGATTCACTGCGATCGCCCGCTCGAGAGCCGTGCGCGCTGCCGCGATATTGTTCTGATCCCGGTAGGCTTGATAGGCCGCAAAGCTCAGCTGGCCCTCCAGATTGGGCTCCAGAATGCCACTATCGAGCATCATCTCGATACCCTGGAGACGAAGCCCGGCATCATCGGTTTCGTTGCCAAGATTAAGCATCACCCCGCCAGTAGCCCGCTTTTCGTCCGCACTTTGACTAGCGGCGACCAAAGCCGGGATCAGCGCTTTCGCCGCAGCGGGATCTGATGTTTCTGCTTTAAGAGCCGCGTCTACGGGCTGATAGGCAGCGATAAATTCCTTGGAATACTCGGGCTTGCGCTCTTCTTCCTTGTTCTGGGCGTGCGCAGGCTCCGCGATGGCTGTTATGCCTAGCGTGCCGGTGGCCGCTATAAGTGCCAGCGCGACTGCCGAGGCCGAACGCGAAGCATTGTTTTGGCGTGTGAAAATCATTCGAAAACTCCCAAGAGTGGATAGGGGTACGAGCGCAGCAGGCGCAAATCTCAAGAATGGATGCGGCCATTGCCGCTTCTGCGCTCTCATTGCAAATGGTGTAGCCGGAATGCGGTGAACGGTGTTTGAATGCAGACCTGTCCCTCGGTTAATCCTTTCTATCGGTGCAACAGGCACCCATATGTGGAAAAAGCGCACGAAACTGTGCTTCGGTTCCCGCAATCAGTGGCGCTACCGGGCCCCCTCCCCTAAGCTTCGTTGCCTGCACATCTGTCACTAACAGCACATGGATTACCCGAGTTTTGGCTGACGACATCGATCTGATCGATTCCCCCGTACCCAGCGGCGAAGAACACACCCGCATCGACATCGTCGAAGAGATGAAGACCAGCTATCTCGATTACGCAATGAGCGTGATCGTGAGCCGGGCTCTTCCCGACGTGCGCGATGGCTTGAAGCCGGTCCACCGTCGGATACTCTACGCCAGCAACGAAGGTGGGTTCGTTGCAGGGCGACCGTTCCGCAAGAGTGCCAAGATCGTCGGCGATGTGATGGGTAACTATCACCCGCACGGTGATGCTGCCATCTACGATGCCCTCGCCCGCATGACCCAGAGCTGGTCGCTCCGTGTACCTCTGATCGATGGTCAGGGAAACTTCGGCTCGATGGACCCGGATCCGCCCGCCTCGATGCGTTATACCGAAGCAAGGCTTGCCCGAGTGGCAAACTCGCTTCTGGACGACCTCGACAAGGATACCGTTGATTTCGCCGACAACTACGATGGTTCGCGACGGGAGCCTACAGTCCTTCCGGCGCGCTTTCCAAATCTGCTTGTAAATGGTGCGGGCGGTATCGCAGTCGGGATGGCAACCAATATTCCGCCTCATAATCTCGGCGAGGTTATCGATGGCTGTTTTGCCTATATGGACAATCCCGCGATCACGAACGAGGAACTGTTCGAGATCATTCCGGGCCCCGATTTTCCTACGGCCCCACTGATCCTCGGTAAATCGGGCGCACGCGCGGCCTACACGACAGGCCGCGGCTCGATCCTGCAGCGCGCGCGCCACGAAATCGAGGACAAGCGCGGCGACCGCAAATCGATCGTGCTGACTTCTATTCCTTTTCAGGTTGGCAAAAGCGGACTGGTCGAGAAGATCGCTGAGGCCGCAAAGGACAAGCGGATCGAGGGCATTTCCGACATCCGCGACGAATCCAGCCGTCGGGGTATGCGTGTGGTTGTGGATCTCAAGCGAGATGCCTCGCCAGAGGTCGTGCTCAACCAGATCTGGCGTTACACACCGGCACAGGCCAGCTTTCCGGCCAACATGCTGGCGATTAGTGGCGGTCGCCCCGAAGTCCTGACACTGCGTGAATTCATCCAGGCGTTCATCACTTTCCGCGAGGAAGTGATTACGCGTCGTACCAAATACGAATTGAACAAGGCGCGGGACCGGGCACATATTTTGCTTGGTCTTGTGGTCGCCGTCTCCAATCTCGACGAGGTGGTGGCGATGATCCGCAGTGCGCCCACCCCGGCCGAAGCGCGGGCACGCCTGCTAACCAAAGAATGGCCGATCGGGGATATTGCTCAATATATTGCTTTGGTCGAGGCAATCGAGCCGAGCGCGGAGCAGGACGGCGGGACCTACCGCCTGTCCGAACGTCAGGTTAAAGCCATTCTCGATCTGCGCTTGCACCGTCTGACTGCACTGGGACGTGACGAGATTGGTGATGAGCTCAAGCAACTCTCGCTTTCGATCGAGGAATATCTTTCGATCCTTGGCGATCGGGTGAAGCTTTATGGTGTGATGCGAGGTGAGCTGGAAGAGATCAAGGCGGCCTATGCTACACCGCGCGTCTCCGAAATTGCGCCCGCATGGGATGGTATCGATGACGAAGATCTGATCGAGCGTGAGGAGATGGTCGTCACCGTCACGCATGGCGGATATATCAAGCGCACTCCGCTGGATGCTTTCCGCGCTCAGGCACGTGGCGGCAAGGGCCGTAGCGGCATGGCGACGAAGGATGAGGATGCTGTCGTCGAAATGTTCGTAACTTCGACACACAACCCAGTGCTTTTCTTTACGAATACAGGTCGCGTTTACCGAATGAAGGTGTGGAAACTGCCTGAAGGTGGTCCCCAGACCAAGGGCCGCCCTATGGTCAACCTCCTACCGCTGGGAGACGAGGAGCGCGTTACCAATGTTCTGGCGCTGCCAGAGGATGAGAACGAGTGGTCCAAGCTCAACATCGTCTTCGCCACCGAACAGGGTATGGTGCGGCGCAACTCGATGGATGCCTTCACCAATGTTCCCAGCAACGGCAAGTATGCCATGGGTTTCGTGGAAGGGAGCGGTGATCGATTGATCGGCGTAGAGTTGCTGACCGAAGAGCAGGAAATCTTCCTTGCCTCGGATTCGGGCAAGGCGATCCGCTTCTCTGCAACAGATGCGCGCGAAACCAAGAGCCGTACCGGCATCGGTGTGCGCGGCATGAAGCTGAAGGAAGGCCAAAAAGTCGTGTCGATGGCGGTGCTCGACGCTGGCGAGCGCGACACGGAAGCCCGTGAAAGTTATCTTCGCGCAGCCGACTGGAAGAATAACGACAATGAACCGACTCTCGATGCCGAGAAGGCAGCTGAACTCGCCGAGACTGAGGAATTCATCTTAACGCTGACCGCCAATGGCTATGGGAAGATTTCGTCATCCTACGAATATCGGACCATTGGACGCGGAGGCATGGGCCTGACGAACATCGGCGAACCTTCGAGCAATCCCGATCGCAATGGCCCGGTAGTCGCCAGCTTCCCGGTCAAGCACGGTTCGCAGCTGATGCTCGTGACCGATCAAGCCAAGTTGATCCGCTTGCCGATCCGTCTTCGTCATATGATTGAAGGCGGGTTCGAGAATCACGAAGGCTTCTCGATTTCAGGCCGTGGGTCTTCAGGAGTCCGCATCTTCAATGTCGCCAAGGGCGAGCATATCGTCGGGGCGGCGTTGATCGATGAATCCGAGGAACCGGAAAATCTGGCCGAAGAACTCGTTCAGGACGAGATTGCTGCACGTGGAGGAGGTTTGAATCCGACATCTCCGCACACAACTCCGCATTCGGACAAGAATATCGAAGGGGAGCCGGGCGGATAGGGCGAGAGGTCGGGTCAGACCTCTTCTTTGCGGATGGTCTGGATCACTCCCGTCGCGATCAGAAACTGGCCGCTGTAATACAGTGGCCAGACAAGCCAATCGGACAGATCACGCGAGATATGTCCTGCTTCTTGGGCGAAAAGAACCAAGTCGCTCACAACGAAGAGAAGTGCTCCAACCCCCACGCGATAACGCGGAAAGCGGCTTGTCCAGGCCGCTCCTGCCATAGCGCCTACAAGGGCCGCATAAAGCGCTGCGAGCCACCAATTATCGAGCGGATATGTAAGAGTTCCTGCCAGAACGGGTGTAATCACTAGCAACGCCACACCGGCCGCCTTTTGGCTACTGCTTGTGCGCTCACGGCGGTTCGAAACGTAGAGCCCGATAGCGACCATGTGGCCGATTGCAAAAATTGCGCCGCCGGCCAGGAAGCTGAACTGGATCGTCACATCGGCCAACGCGCAAAGGGTCATGACTATAGATATCAAAACGCCATCCCGACCCGGCCCGCGGTGAACAGCGTAAATCGCCAAGAAACCGACGCCTGCTCCCTTCCACAAAGCAAGCCAGCTGCCTCCGACCTTACCGTCCATCATGAAGAAATAGGTAATCGCGAACAGCAGGCTCAAGACCAGGTAAGGCCGATGTTCTATCAGTGCGTGCTTGGGCATATAGTCTTTTCCCCTCTCCCGGCTCCCGCTAGGCCTTGATAGAGGCCATGCGCAAGCACTAGGTGCACAGGCGCAATGACTCATGACATCCAGATCATCGGTGGCGGCCTCGCGGGAAGCGAGCCCGCCTGGCAACTCGCTCGACGAGGCTTCAAGGTTCGCCTGTCCGAAATGCGTGGGAGTGGCGATACGACGCCCGCTCATCAGACGAACGGTTTGGCTGAACTTGTCTGTTCGAACAGCTTTCGCTCCGATGATAGCGATAAGAATGCGGTTGGTTTGCTACATCACGAAATGCGCCGCCTCGACAGTCTTGTGATGTTCGCTGGTGAGAAAGCGCGTGTTCCCGCTGGTAGCGCGATGGCGGTGGATCGCGATGTGTTCTCTGCCGAGGTGCAGCGTGCGCTTGAAGATCATCCGAATGTTACTGTCATGCGCGAGCGCATCGACACACTTCCCGCCTCAGGCCCGACTATTGTCGCCACCGGTCCGCTCACAGCAAAAGCTCTGGCGGAGAGTATTGTCACGGTAACCGGTCAGGACCGGCTTGCCTTCTTCGATGCCATTGCGCCTATCGTACATCGCGACAGTATCGATATGGACATCTGCTGGATCCAGAGCCGTTGGAACAAGCGCAACGAAGCCTCGAACGAGGCGGGCGATTATATCAACTGCCCTATGACGAAAGAGCAGTATCTCGCCTTCCACCAGGGCTTGCTTGACGGCGAAAAGACCGAATTTCGCGAATGGGAGGCCGACACGCCTTATTTCGATGGCTGCATGCCGATCGAGGTGATGGCAGCGCGGGGCGTGGATACGCTGCGCTTCGGGCCGATGAAACCAGTCGGTCTTGATAACCCTCGTGACGCCACTCCCGAGTTCCCGCAAGGTCGCTGGCCCTACGCAGTCGTGCAGCTGCGACAGGACAACAAGCTGGGTACGCTTTGGAACATGGTGGGTTTTCAGACCAAGCTAAAATATGGTGCGCAAATTGAGCTGTTTCGCACCATCCCGGGGCTCGAGAACGCCGAATTCGCCCGCCTGGGTGGCCTTCACCGCAATACCTTTATCAACTCCCCGCTGGTGCTCGACAGGCAGTTGCGGTTGCGCGGCGGTGAGCATATCCGCTTCGCCGGCCAGATTACTGGCTGCGAAGGTTATGTCGAAAGTTCCGCTGTCGGTTTGATGGCAGGAATAATGGCGGCGTGTGAATTGGCGGGTCGTGACTGGTCCCCTCCCCCACGTAGCACGGCCTTAGGAGCGCTACTTTCGCACATCACGGGTGATGCCGAAGCCGAGACCTTCCAGCCTATGAATGTAAATTTCGGCCTCTTTCCGCCCCTTCATGATATCAAGAAGAAGCAGCGCAAAGAGGCTTACACCGCCCGCGCAAAGGAAGAGTTTGGTACCTGGTTGAAAGGACTAGAGGTGGTTCCGGCCTGATCAGCAAGCACAACGCCGCTTCTTGGAAGGCTTGGGCCTGGTCGTGGCGAATTCGCTGGGAGACAATTCACGATCGCCATTGGCATCCGCCCCTTCGAATTTTTCGACCGTAGTTACAGCCCATTCCTCGAAAGTGAGAAGATTATTGCCATCTTTATCAAGCTTTCTGAACCCATCGCTGCGAGAAGAAAGCATTTCGCTGCGCGTTATGCGCCAGTCCCGGTTGCGATCGTAACGGAAGAAACGCCGCTGCTCTTTCGTTAGTTCGCTCGCTTCCGGAGGAGCCGGCCCCTGCATTTCGCCAGGATCGGTGATGGGCAGCGCATCGGGATCGGCCATTTCCTCGGCCAGCGCAAGAGGGTCGGGCGGCGGCGCGGCCTTTTCCACCTCGGCCCGCCCCTGCCACCAGAAAAGCCCTACCCCCATGATCATGAGTGTCACGAGTGAACCGGTAACGAAGGCTTTCACTGGCATGCCTCTCCTCATCTATAGCCTCGACAAGCCTAATCTAAGCACCGAAGATTCCAAGCCTGAGCGCGACAAAGGGGCTGAGACGATCTCCAAACAAAGGCTGGCCGCCACGTTTGAATGCCCGGGCCGCCAGCCCCCCGATAATGGCCAGCGGTCGCAATTCCCTTGGCAAGCGAGGTAATTTCGGAGGCCGGCTCGGATCCAGCGAATTGAAGCAGGCAAAATCGGCTCGTGCCCACATCACGCCGTGCATGGCGGCGGCTGGCGCGCAGTCGGAATAGCCCAGCTGATCGGCCAATCCTTCGAAAAGCGCTCCCCGGCCCTTTGCCAAGGCATCGCCGACGCTTGGTTCCCAAGGAGGGCCGCCGACCAATTCTTCCCATCCGTTCACCAGCGCGACCAGACCGGACTTGCTTGTCGTCCATGCACTCAGCAGGGATGCCAGAAGCGGATCCGGTGGCAAGATATTGGGGTCGCTTCGATCCCGACGAAGTTCTTCGCGCCACCAAGCCAATTGAATTTGCGCGAGCGCGGGTTCGTTAGCCGAAAGAGCAATACGAGCTAGTTTGGCATCCAATAGCAAGCCTGATTCGAGGATGGGCCGAAGGCACGTATTTGCCGAAGCCAGCACCATGGGTGCCCAGTCGGCCAGTTTAGTGTCGCGGCTGTCGATCACTTCTTCCGCTTCGGATTCCTACCCCCACCTGTCAAGCCGACCTGAAACTGGGGACGGGGCTGATACGACTAATTAACCAAAACCAGTGCATAAAAAATAAGTAATGGATTCTTACAAGGCACGTTCGAGTCGAACCGTTCGAGGTGGATGCAGACAATGAGCTTAGCCGAATTTATGCGCCGACTGAAAGTCGACACAAGCGGAAACGCTCTCATGCTCGTCGCCATGGGGGCGCCGGTCTTGTTCGGCACGGCAGGGCTAGGCGTCGACATGGCGCAATATTACACTTGGAAACGTGAAGCGCAGTACGCAGTGGACCAAAGCGCTCTGGCTGGTGCTTGGGCGCGTGGAAACGGCGATACCGGCACTGAATACGAAACCCGCGCTAGCCAGGAATTCTACGCCAATCTTTCGGTGACGAAGGATTACCTGCTGACCCACAATGTTGGCCTGGAAACGTGGGATGGCACTGCTGACAGCAGCGTCATGGTGGATGCCACTGTATCAGCTTCCCTCCCCTTCACCGAACTGGTGCTGGGTGACGGCATGACGATCGCCGTAGAGGCGCAGGCGATCTGGGAAACCACGCAGCAGTTTACAGCGTGTCTATACTCGCTCGATCCAACCTCCACCCGCACCATGTGGTTCAACGGCGGGCCGACAGTCGACGCCGCCTGCGGCGTGGGTGCGCGCTCTAATGCCGAAGATGCCATCGTTACCAATGGCAGTGGTGGAGCTCAGAATATCAATTGGGTCATTGCTGGTGGCACTATCGACGACGGGATGGGCGCATTTGAAAATGCCGAAGTCGTAGAGAATTATGACAACATGGTGGATCCATGGGAAGGACTGACCCCACCTGACAACACAACTCCTCGAACAATAAGTTGCGGCGATGCCACTGCATCGTGGCAGGCCGATGAAACTCAGTCCGATGACGTCACGTTCAAATATTACAGAGGCAAAAACAAGAGCGCAGCGTATTCGGCAGGATCAATAGATTATTCCGGCGAGGGCACGCAATCCCCCTATACTACGACATATCCGACAGAAATTGCGGCTTCTTTCATGAGTGAGCCCAATGATTACTCCCAGCCTGCGGTCCACGAAAATTTGAGTCAAATTGCTGGCAGCGGCCCGGACAGGATATACATCGAAAAAATCACAACGACCCATTTCACCTATGCCAACAAGGTCAATCTCTCTAGCGACACCGATCTTCAGCCCGGCACCTACACCAACTTTGACGTTGGTTGTGATCTAAACATGGCCGGCGGCGTATATGTGATCGATGGGGGTACCCTGAAGATCAACGGAGGAGTCTCGCTTACTGGTACAGGCGTGATGTTCGTCCTGAAGAACGGTGCTGGCATCGACGTCAATGGCGGCGGTAGCCTATATTTGACCCCAATGACAAAGACCGAACTTATCGCAGTGGGCGTCTCATCAGATGATGCAGATCGCATGGAAGACATGCTCATCTTCGAGGACCCGGACTCGCCGGGCAGCTCGGGAAGTAAGATCACGGGCGATGCTGGTCTCGACCTCAATGGAATCATCTACATGCCAAACAGCGACCTGAAGATTGCAGGTACGCCCAATGCGTCTTCCGAATGTATGATGGTTGCCACAAAAACTCTTCAAATCAGCGGTACTGCAGATCTGACCACACTTTGCCCGGCTGGTAAGACGCACGATATCGTCGTAGGCGAAGGTGGCACACGCGTGAGGCTGGTTTTGTGATCCGCCTTTTCGACACTCTCAAAACGGTTGCCGGGGATCGCAAAGGCTCGATGGTCATCGAGACTGCGATCGTTCTCCCCGTACTGGTCATGCTCTGTCTCGGAGGGTTCGAGGTTAGTCGGCTTGTCTCTCGCAATAACGAGTTGCAGATTGCCGTGGCAGAAGCCGGATCGATCGTGCTCGCCTCTCTGCCTGAAGACCAGAGCGACATCGACAAGTTAGAAGAGATCATCGAAACTTCGACGGGCCTTCCCGCCGACAAAGTGACGCTGGTCAAGAAATATCGCTGCAACTCCGATGCCTCGCTTGTGGTTGACCTTTCAACATGCCCTACAGGCGCGGTCATTTCCGAATTCATCGAAATCGAAATTGCCGACTGGTACACCCCGCTTTGGACCGATTTCGGGGTTGGGAACACGGTAAATTACGACCTTACCAGGCGGGTGCAGATTTCATGAGAAGGCCGCCTCTCTTTTCGAGTCTTCGCATCGACGAGCGCGGGACTACGATCATCGAGTTCGCACTCCTGGCGCCGGTGGTTCTCGGTCTCTTCTTCGGAGCGATCCAGATCGGGATCAGCATGCAGGCTTATAATTCGCTACGAGGCGTGGCTTCCGACACTGCACGTTATGCCGTGATCGAATATATGAAGGAAAACACGATCTCCGATAGCGCGATACAAACCAAGGCAATCGCTATCGCACAATCCTCACCTTACATGCTCAACGACAGCGTTGCCGTGACGATAGTACCCGTGGCGACTCCGCGTGTGCATGGCACCTTCGAAAAAACCATGACCATTACGTACACGCCTCCGGACGTGCTGCCATTCTTCGATTTCACCAGCACGCAAATGTCATTCTCGCGGCCGATTTTCGTCATCGACGAGTGATTTAGAGGACTTCCGGGAATCTCTTCGTTACATTGTGCAGCTTAGGGATTTCCCTTTCATCAATCTCGATAACAGACCTTCTTCGCAGCCTTCACGATTTTGGGCGTGTCGATCAGCGCCAGTTTCTCAAGATTTGCCGCATAAGGCAGCGGCACGTCCTCGTTACAAACGCGAGTGACCGGCGCGTCCAGATGATCGAAACCTTCTTCCATGCAGATCGCCACGATTTCAGAGGCAATGGAACAGGTTGGCCAGCCTTCCTCGGCGATGACGAGACGGTTGGTCTTCTTCAGGCTTTCGAGTACAGTTTCTTTATCGAGAGGGCGTAGCGTGCGCAGATCGATCACTTCGGCTTCGATCCCCTTGCCCGCCAGTTCTTCCGCTGCTTCCAGCGCGAGACCGACAGCGATCGAGTAAGCGACTATCGTGACGTCTGTACCTTCGCGCATGATCCGCGCCTTGCCGATCGGCAGGACATGATCGTCCAGCTCGGGTAGTTCGAAGCTTCGTCCATAGACCAGTTCGTTCTCGAGAAAGACCACCGGGTCTTCGCAGCGGATCGCGGCCTTCAGCAACCCCTTCGCATCAGAAGCATCATAAGGCGCAATCACAATCAGGCCAGGGACGCTTGCGTACCAAGGGCCATAGTTCTGGCTGTGCTGCGCGCCCACGCGGCTTGCCGCCGCGTTGGGGCCGCGGAATACTACCGGGCATCGCATCTGGCCACCTGACATATAATTGGTCTTGGCTGCAGAATTGATGATGTGGTCGATCGCCTGCATGGCGAAGTTGAATGTCATAAATTCAACGACCGGACGCAAACCACCCATTGCAGCCCCGGTCCCGATACCGGCGAAGCCGTATTCGGTAATCGGCGTATCGATCACGCGCTTGGGACCGAATTCGTCGAGCAGGCCCTGCGTGACCTTATAAGCGCCCTGGTATTGGGCGACTTCCTCGCCCATCACGAAGACTCGTTCGTCGCGGCGCATTTCCTCGGCCATCGCATCGCGCAGCGCTTCGCGAACAGTGACGGTGGCCATATTGGTACCGTGTGGGATTTCCGGGTCTTTCACACCGGATTTTTTCGCAGGCTTGGTGATCTCGGCTTCTGACGGCTCTCTACCGACGTCCTTCCCCTCTCCGGGCTTATCATCGGTCGCGGGTGTTTCGACGGCAATATCGGATACGTCCTCACCTTCGCCTGCGAGCATCGCGATGACCGTGCCGACGGCCACGTTCTCGGTACCTTCGGGCACGAGGATTTTACCGAGCGTTCCTTCGTCGACCGCTTCGAATTCCATCGTTGCCTTGTCGGTTTCGATCTCCGCAATAATGTCGCCGGCGGTGATTTCATCACCTTCCTGCTTGAGCCATTTGGCTAATGTACCCTCTTCCATCGTGGGCGACAGCGCGGGCATCTTGAGTTCGATAGCCATGGCTCAATACTCCTCCACCAGAACATCGGTGTAGAGTTCGCTCGGCTCGGGCTCTGGCGAGTTCTCGGCGAAGTCCGCAGCTTCGCTGACGACCTTGCGAATGTCCTTGTCGATGGCTTTCAATTCGTCCTCGGTATTGCCCTGTTCCATCAGGATCTTCTTCAGTCCCTCGATCGGGTCCTTGTGGTCCTTCATGTCCTGTACTTCTTCGCGCGTGCGATACTTGGCCGGGTCGGACATGGAGTGCCCGCGATAGCGATAGGTTTCGCATTCCATCAGCACCGGCCCCCTGCCCTCGCGCACATGCTTGAATGCAATTTCGGCGGCCTGGCGCACTTCGAGTACATCCATGCCGTTGACCTTCATGCCGGGGATGCGGAATGCCGTGCCGCGACGGTAGAATTCGGTTTCCGCACTTGAGCGGCCGACCGCGGTACCCATGGCATACTGATTGTTTTCGACCACGAAGACGATCGGCAGCTTCCACAGCGACGCCATGTTGAAGGTTTCGTACACCTGCCCCTGGTTCGCCGCACCGTCGCCGAAATAGGCAAGACAGAGGCCGCCATCATCGTTGTACTGATGCGCAAGCGCGAGCCCGCCACCCAGCGCGACCTGCGCACCGACAATCCCGTGCCCGCCGTAGAACTTATGCTCGGTCGAGAACATGTGCATCGACCCGCCCTTGCCCTTCGAGATGCCTGCCTCGCGGCCGGTCAGCTCGGCCATGATCAATTTCGGATCGATACCATAGGCAAGCATATGGCCGTGATCACGATAGCCGGTGATCACGCTGTCCTTATCGCCGTCGAGCGCCGATTGCAGGCCGATCGCGACCGCTTCCTGCCCAATATAAAGGTGGCAGAATCCGCCGATCAACCCGAGACCATAGAGCTGCCCTGCCCGCTCTTCGAAACGACGGATAAGCAGCATCTGTTCGTAGAACTGGCGCAATTGCTCGGGCGAGGCATCGTAACGCTTTGCCTTCTCGAACTCTTCCTGAAGCGAATGCAGCGCAAATTCCGGGTTTTCCGCCGGGCTTTGCGGCGTCTTGTTCTTGGAGGGCTTGGCCAAAACAATTGTCCCTTGTTCTTCCGGGGAGGAATGATGCAGCGCCTATAGGCACAGCCTTGCAGGCAGCGCAACGGTGCGTGTAGCTTGCATACGAAAACCTTACGGAACGGCAGGGTTCCACCCCCGGCGCAGGAGGCTAGTCGTCGAGTTTTATGACGACTTCGTCGGGGTGGACGACGTTGAGCTGGCTGCGCAGAAGTTCGCCGACCATGTCCGGATCGGCGCGATCGGGATGCAGTAACGCGACCTTGTTTTCCAACGCGGCGCGCTTCTTCTGGAGAGCCGCAAGCTGGGCTTCTCGCTGATCAAGAAGGCGCAGGTTTTCGCTCCAGGCCAGCAGGCCCGAAGGACCGGCCACCGCAAGACCGCCGAGAATGAGCAGGACAACGAGCGCTGCGTTTTGCGCCGCCTTCTGCTTCCGAACCAAGTCGAATCTGCTTGCCCGCTTCATGGCCCGCACAGAATCACAGTTAACCGTTTGAGGCAAGTGCAATTCGCAAGGATTCCGGCGGCTAGCGGCCGCTTTCGCGGCGGTTCGGGCGAAGGAACCCTGCCCCTGCCCGACCCGTTGCAACCTTGACAATCTCAGCCATCAAGCGTAATTGGTTTCCATTGAAACTAATTTAACCGACAGAGGATTTCCATGCCCGACCTTTTCGAAAACCCCATCGGTCTCGACGGCTTCGAATTCGTCGAATTCTGTGCCCCAGATAAAGGTGTGATAGAACCGGTTTTCGAGGCCATGGGCTTTACCAATGTCGCGACCCATCGCTCGAAAGACGTTCACCTGTGGCGCCAGGGCGGGATCAATCTGATCATCAATTATGAACCGCGCAGCGCGGCCTGGTACTTCGCGCGGGAGCACGGCCCCTCAGCCTGCGGTATGGGATTTCGCGTACGCAATGCGAAGGCCGCATATGAAGAGTTGTTAAAGCGCGGTGCGGAGCCGGTCGTCGTAGATACCGGCCCGATGGAATTGCGCATTCCGGCGATCCGCGGGATTGGCGGCGCGATCATCTATCTGATCGATCGTTATATCGAACAGGACGGGGAAGGTCTTTCGATCTACGACATCGACTTCGAGTATCTCGATGGTGTGGAGAAATTCCCGGTCGGCGCGGGCTTTAACGTGATCGATCACCTGACCCACAATGTCTACAATGGCCGCATGAAGTACTGGGCGGACTATTACGAGACGCTCTTCAACTTCCGCGAAATCCGCTTCTTCGACATCAAGGGCGAATACACCGGCCTTACCTCGAAGGCGCTTACCGCACCCGACGGCAAGATCCGCATCCCGCTCAATGAAGAAGGCGAAGGTGGCAAGGGCCAGATCGAAGAATTCCTCAAGGAGTTCAACGGCGAAGGCATCCAGCACATTGCCCTGATCTGCGACGATCTCATCGGCTGCTGGGATAATCTGAAGGAACTTGGAGTTCCTTTCATGACCGCCCCACCCGAGACCTATTACGAAATGCTGTCGGAGCGTCTTCCCGATCACGGCGAAGACGTCGACCAGCTCAAGATGCGAGGCATTCTCCTCGACGGCACGACCGAAGGCGGCCAGCCGCGCCTTCTTCTGCAAATTTTTGCCGAAGCACAGGTCGGCCCGGTGTTCTTCGAATTCATCCAGCGCAAGGGTGACGAAGGCTTCGGCGAGGGCAACTTCAAGGCGCTGTTCGAAAGTATGGAGCGCGATCAGATCAAGCGGGGTGTCCTGAATGTCGAGGATGCGAAGTCCATTGAAACGGAGCCTGCGGAATGAATGACGTAGCCGACCACCCCGTCAAACTTGGCGGCGTCCACCACGCCGCATACCGTTGCAAGGATGCGAAAGAGACCGTCGAATGGTACGGCAAGGTTCTGGGCATGGACTATACTACTGCCTTTGCCGAAGATCATGTGCCTTCGACTGGTGAGTACGATCCCTACATGCACGTGTTTCTGGACGCGGGTAATGGCAACATACTCGCCTTTTTCGAGTTGCCCAACCAGAAGGATATGGGGCGCGACGAAAATACCCCTGCATGGGTCCAGCACCTGGCGTTCAAAGTTGGAAGCGAAGAAGAGCTGCAAGCTGCCAAGGAGCATGTCGAAAGCTTGGGCATCGACGTTCTCGGTCCGACCCATCATGGCATCTTCAAATCGATTTATTTCTTCGATCCCAATGGACATCGCGTCGAATTGGCGACCGACATCGGTACAGACGAGCAGTATGCCGAATTAAAACGTGTAGCTCCGATGATGCTGGAAGAGTGGAGTGAAACGAAAAAGGCTCCCCGGCACGCAGACTGGCTGCACGAAATAGCGCGTAAGGAACACAGCAAAAGCTGAACCAATTCGCCTAACAGATAGAAACTCTACTTCTTGGCCATTTTGGAACCTGCTGCGCTGCACAACGTTGCCGTGCAAAGGGAGCCATCTGTGAATTACGTCGAAACGCTGCGTGAGCAGCTGCAGGAAATGAGCGAAGCCTTCGTTGCGTCTTTGCCCAGCCTTGCCATATCGCTTCTGATCGTTCTGATCACTTGGATCATCGCGCGCTTCGCGGTGCGCATCTCGGATATGATCGTGGGCCGTACCGAAATTCGGTCGAGCCTTAAAAACCTCGTCGATACTTTGGTCAGGCTGACCATATGGATCGTGGGGCTGTTCATCGCTGCAGTGGTGGTCATGCCGGGGCTTACAGCTGCAAGCCTCCTTGCGGGCCTGGGCATAGGTGCAGTTGCGATCGGCTTCGCGTTCCAGGATATCTTCGAGAATTTCTTCGCCGGCATACTGATTATGCTGCGGGAAAAAATGCAGATTGGCGACGTCATCGAATGTGAAGGCATCACGGGTAAGGTCGAGCACATTACCCTGCGCGAGACCCATGTCCGCAAGCTCTCGGGTGAGCTGACGGTGGTGCCGAATTCGATCCTGTTCAAAAACCCGGTCGAGATTCTGACCGATGTAGAACAGCGTCGATACGATGCGGTGGTTGGCGTTTCCTACGACACCAATCTCGATCACGCGGCCGATATTATCCGGCGCGCAGTCGAGGGCGTTACCGATGTGCTGGCAAGCAAGGGGGTCGACATCTTCGCACAGGAGTTCAACTCCAGCTCGGTCGATTTTCTCGTGCGATGGTGGGCGGGTAGCACGCCTCGCTCTGGCCGGGAGAGCAAGGACAAGGTCATTCGCGCGATCAAGGCATCGCTTGATGAAGCGGGTATCGAAATCCCATTTCCCTACGTTACTCACACGTTCAAGGAGACGGTTCCCGTCAGCCAACTTGGACGGACGAGTAAAAAAACGCCCTGATCTCGGTGCCGGGAAGACTGGCCTGCGCAGGTCTGTCGGACTAGCTGCAATTTGTCTCCGATCGGCGCAGCCGTGCCTTTTTCGCGCCACCGATGCGGAGCCAGAGCCCCCCGTTCCTTACTAGCCAGCGGACTTGCCCCGACAGTACCAGCGATTGAATATCCTGTCTCAGGAACTCGGCGGGTGACGAAGGCGACACTATGTCACTCCGGATAAATCTGCATAAAGTATTGGAATTAAAGAGAATATTTTCCCTCGCAGCGATTGACACTTTTGCAGGTGCCCTCCGGGGGGAGGCAGGGCGTCGAATGGACTGCATTTACGACGTTCAAAGAGCAATGGATGCGGTAGCGCGACAGGAAAGAGTAGGAAAGCAGTTGCGGGCCGGAGCCTGCAACCACCTCGAGTTAAGTATACTGTCCCTTGAATTGCCTGACGCTTCGCGAGGGTTAATTACCAATCTTCCGATTGAACCGCCACCAACGCCGAAGCCTGCATGAAATGCTCAATCATCCGCTCTGCGAATGCACGATCGAAAAACGACCGCAGTTGATGGATCAGAGTGAACAGAATGGATATCTGTCCATCTCGAACGGCCTTTTTTAGTTTGTCGTGCTCTGGAGGAAGCTTGCTGGCGAAGGCCTTCAAGTCGATTAGCTTCTTTTCCAAGCCGCCACCTGTACCTATGCCTTGCCTCAACTTAACGAGATAACTCCCTTACCCCTACCAAGCCTTTGAAAAGGTGGTGCGCCCGACAGGATTCGAACCTGTGGCCCCCAGATTAGGAATCTGGTGCTCTATCCGACTGAGCTACGGGCGCTCCGAAGGCGCTCTATAGCGGCTCGGGACGGAGTGGCAATCAGTTGAGTTGGTCGGGTTCGGCGATCGGGAAGAGTATAGGAGCCACCGAAATCCCTTCGGCCGCCAGTTCTTCGGCTTCCTTGCGCGTAGCCTTGCCGTGGATCGGCGTCTCATCTTTTTCGCCATAATGTTGCGAGCGGGCTTCTTCGGCGAATTTGTCACCCACCCACTTGCTACTCTCAAGCGCCTTTGCCTGTGCGTTCGCCAGTTGCCTGATCGCTTTTTCGACCTCTGGCGGCATGGGTGCATTGGATAGTTGCGCTTCTTTTGCAGGGTGACGGCTTTCGCGTTTATTGCCCTTTGTGCCGACGGACGGGGCCATGGGCGCCTTCCCGATACTTTTGCTGCCACATTCGGGGCAATCGATCAGTCCCCGTTCCATCTGATTATCAAAATCGTTGGAGGAGCCGAACCAGCCCTCGAAACGGTGGCCCTGGTCACAATGGAGGTCGAATACGATCATGCGCGCCTAGTTGGAGATTTTGCGTCGATTGGCAAGGCTGGGCACCTGCGAACGCACCTGTTCTATTCTTTCAGCGTCTATCTCGGCCAAACCCAGACCGGCTTCGTGCCCTCCCATGTCAAGCAGCACCTCGCCCCAAGGGTCGATTGCAAGGCTGTGACCATATGTTCGGCGGCCGTCCTCGTGATTTCCTACTTGCGCTGCGGCTATGACATAGGCGCTAGCCTCAATCGCCCGGGCACGTTGCAGCACATGCCAGTGGGCTTCCCCGGTCGGCACGGTAAAGGCTGCCGGAATTGCGATCGCATCGCAGCGCGCATTTCCAAGTGCTTCGAATAGCGCTGGAAACCTGAGGTCATAGCAAACGGCCAGGCCGAGCTTGCCGATCGGGGTCTCTACCGTCACCACGTGCTCGCCGGCGCGATACGCGTTGGATTCGCGCCAGCTTTCCCCCGACGCCAGATCGACATCGAACATGTGGATCTTGTCGTAACGTGCGGCAATATTGCCGGAGGCATCGATGATGAGTGAACGGTTTGCCCACTTACCCTCGCCCGTATCAATCGCCAACGAGCCAATGCATGTCCAAATTCCGTGTTTCGCACTAGCTTCGCGAACTGCGCCAAGGACCGGATCGTTCTCTTCTCGGCTGATCGATGCAGCAGCGCGGCTCCGGTCGCGATCGAGCAGTCCTGACATCTCGGGCGTGAAGAGCATAGCCGCTCCCTCGCCTGCTGCTCGCGCAACAGCCTTGCCCAAATGATCGGCATTCGCCTTGGGGTCAATGCCGGTAGTCGTTTGAAGGACGGCTATACGGGTCATTCAGCCTCGAGCAGCGCGTCCAGCTTCCCGGCGCGTTCGAGCGCTGCGAGTTCATCGGACCCACCGACGTAAGTTTCGCCGATAAAGATTTGCGGAACCGTACGAGCTTGAGGTGCCCGCTGGAGCATTTCCTCACGCTTGGGGCCGCCCATGGTGATATCGTGTTCCTCGTAATCCGCACCTTTTTCATCGAGCAGGCGCTTGGCGCGGAAGCAGTACCCGCAACCGAACTTGGTGTAGATGTCGATACGCGGCTGGTTCATTTAATATCCTTTTGGGTTCCTGTTCATGAATAGGGCTTGCAGGCTCTGCTTGAAAGCAATTTGGAAGAGATTATCTTGGTTGTGCCGTCGCATGGTGCGGCAGCGCGGGGGTGCCACTGATGGGCCCCTTTTACACACTCAAATTGCTCATTGGAGGATTTGTTTCGATGAACCGTTTCGACACCACCCCTTATCGCCGCTCCACCGTCGGTTTCGACCGTCTGTTCGACCTGATGGAGCGTCAGGCGCGCAACGCCGGGGGCGATAACTATCCACCTTTCAATATAGAACGCTGCGATGATGATGAGTACCGCATCACACTCGCGGTGGCCGGCTTTCGCGCCGAAGATCTCGACATTACCGCGCAGCAGAACCTTCTGGTAATTCAAGGACGCAAGCGCGACGACCAGCCCGAAGGCGAAATGCTGCATGTCGGCATTGCAAACCGCGGTTTCGAACGTCGGTTCGATCTGGCGGACTATGTACGGGTCAAGGCTGCCGACCTCAAGGATGGCATGCTGATAATAGATCTCGTGCGTGAAGTGCCCGACGCGATGAAGCCAAAGAAGATTTCGATCGGCGGCAAGCAAGCTCTCGAAATCGTCAAGGACGACGACGAAACTGCCGCAGCCTGATCGGATCGGATATATAGAGAGAGCGGCGCCTTTCCGGAGGCGCCGCTTTTTCTGTGCCGGATAAAGAATGGGGACGGCACCAATGGCACCGCCCCCGCGACGACTAGCGCCGCCAAGCCTCGGATTCGGCCGTCCGGGTCGCAGAAGACGACCGGGTTCGAGGCAAGTCCCACCACTTGCGCGCTCAGCGAAAACCTCGTGCACTCAATAGCTTTTTGAAACCGAGTCGCGGGCGTCCTGCATTAATTGTAACAAAAGATAAAGCGGCGTCGCGAGCAATAGACGTGACGATGTGTCGCGTGCCTACAAATGCTCTTGGGTACAGTGCAACATATCAGGCACTTAGATCTGGCGCCTTGGTGCGAAAAATATTTCAGACCAAGCGCGCTTGCTCGAGTGCCGCTCCAATAAAGCCCGCAAACAGGGGGTGCGGCTCGAACGGTCTGGACTTGAGTTCGGGATGGAATTGTACGCCTACGAACCAGGGATGGTCGGGTCGCTCGACGATTTCCGGTAGCAGGCCGTCGGGTGACATGCCGGAAAAGATCAAACCCTGCTTTTCGAGCGGTTCGATGTAAGCCGCGTTGACCTCGTACCGGTGCCGGTGACGCTCCGAAATATCGGTCGTGCCGCCATAGATCGAAGAAACATGACTGTTGGCTGCCAGTTTCGCATCGTATGCACCAAGCCGCATCGTGCCACCGAGGTCCCCCCCCTTCTCGCGCTTCTGAAGTCCCTCTTCGCTCATCCATTCGGTGATGATGCCGACTACCGGTTCGGTGGTTTCGCCAAATTCCGTCGAGCTGGCCTTATCCAGACCGGCTGTGCGGGCACCCTCGATACAGGCCATCTGCATGCCCAGGCAAATTCCCAGGAACGGCACTTTCCGCTCGCGCGCGAAACGCACACTGGCAATCTTGCCCTCGCTGCCGCGCTCACCGAAGCCGCCGGGTACGAGGATGCCGTGCATGGGCTCGAGTTGCGCAGCAATCTCGCCATCGCTTTGCTCGAAGACCTCGGCGTCGATCCACTTGATATTGACTTTGACGCGGTGCGCCATGCCTCCATGGATCAGCGCTTCGTTCAGTGACTTGTAGGCATCCTGCAATCCGACATACTTGCCGACCACGCCGATGGTCACCTCGCCTTCCGGATTGGAATGGCGATCGACGACATCATACCAGCGCGACAGATCCGGGTCGGGCGCATCGGTGATACCGAAGCCGCGCAGCACCTCGGTATCCAGTCCTTCTGCATGATACTGTAACGGAACAGAATAGATCGACGGTGCATCCAGCGCGGGGATGACGGCTTCCTTGCGGACATTGCAGAAGTTCGAAATCTTCTGACGTTCGCTATCAGGAATGGGATGCTCCGCCCGGCAGAGCAAGACATCGGGCTTGATACCAAGACTCGCCAGTTCCCGCACGGAATGCTGGGTAGGCTTGGTTTTCAGCTCGCCCGCCGCTGCGATATAGGGGACCAGCGTCACATGGACGCTGAGTGACTGCATAGGCTCCAGCTCGTTACGGAGCTGACGAATCGCTTCCATGAACGGAAGGCTCTCGATATCGCCGACCGTACCGCCGATCTCGCACAGGATGAAATCGTGATCGTCCTGCCCGGCCAGCGCGAACTCCTTGATTGCATCGGTGACGTGCGGAACTACCTGGACGGTCGCACCGAGATAGTCCCCGCGCCGTTCCTTCGCGATGATCTGCTGATAGACGCGACCGGAAGTGATATTATCACCCTGATGGGCGGAAACGCCGGTAAAGCGTTCGTAGTGCCCAAGGTCGAGATCGGTCTCTGCGCCGTCGTCGGTCACAAAGACTTCGCCGTGTTGATACGGGCTCATCGTTCCCGGGTCGACGTTCAGGTAAGGATCGAACTTGCGGATGCGGACCTTGTAACCGCGCGCCTGCAGCAGCGCAGCCAGAGAAGCCGCCATGAGACCTTTACCGAGCGAGGAGACCACGCCGCCGGTGATGAAAATATACCGCGCCATGGGAGTCGGGCCTTAAGCGTGCGGGTTGAGTCGGCGCAAGCGAAAAGGCGCGCAATCAAGCGCGCCATCCACAGAGCGCATGCGAAATGGGTCAATAACGCCTATTCGGCGAGTGGATCATCGTTTGTCACGGGAGCATCTGTCGGCGCAGCCGGAGCCGTGCCCGGTCCGCCCAGCGGATCGGTTTCAGCAGGCGTCACCGAACGGTCGAGCGTCGATTCGATCGTATCCGAACCGACACCTTCGACCGCCAGGGCAGCCAAAGCGATCGACAGTGCGACAAACGCAACGGCCAGCCACTTGGTCGACCGGGTGAGGAAGTCGGCTGCTCCGCGTGCACTCAACATACCGCTCGGGCTGCCCCCGATGCCAAGACCGCCGCCCTCGCTCCGTTGCATAAGAATGACGGCGATCAGGGCCGCTGCGATGATCGCCTGGACGACGGTAAGGAAGAGGAACATGGGTAGACTACTCTATCGATAAGTGTGCTGCAGCGCATCTAGTCGCGACGCGGCCTCACGGCAAGGTGCGGCTATCGGTTCAGGCTTCTTCGGATTCCGAAGCAGCGACCACAATACCGAGGAAACTCTCCGCCGAGAGACTTGCGCCCCCTACGAGCGCGCCGCCCACTTCCGGGATAGAGAGGATTTCGCGGGCATTGTCCGGTTTTACCGAGCCGCCATAGAGAATACGGACCTGGGCAGAATGATCCTCACCGTAAGTCTCGTCGAGAAGGCCCCGAATTGCCTTGTGCATGGCTTCGATATCGTCAGGCGTCGCTGTCTTGCCGGTGCCGATCGCCCAGACAGGTTCATAGGCTACCGTCAATCGCTCAGCCGCATCCTCGATCTTGGGCAAACTGGCACGAAGCTGTTCGAGTACGAAGGTCTCGGCTTCGCCCTTTTCGCGAGTCGGCAGCGTCTCGCCGCAACACAGGATGATGCGCAATCCGGCTTCAAGAGCGCTCTCGATCTTGGCGTTTATCTGGCTTTCTGTTTCACTATGATCGGCACGCCTCTCGCTATGTCCGAGGATTACGAACTTCGCGCCGGCATCGGCAATCATCGTGGCTGAAATATCACCGGTATGAGCACCGTCTTCCCCCGGGAAGCAATCCTGGGCACCCACTCCGATCTGTTCTACTTCTCGGTGGACAGCGTGAATAAGAGTATAGGGGGGCGCAACGGCGACCTCCGCTTTCATGTAACGCTGTGCGGCTCGGTCGATGGCGCGTGCTTCGGAAAGCATCGCCCTTGTGCCATTCATCTTCCAGTTGCCAACAATGTAGGGCCGCTCGGCCATATTTGGTGTTCCAATCGCGAATCTTGATTAGGCGGGCGCTATATAGGCGGTGAAAGTCGCTCCGCTAGACGTGGTTTGTTTATAGGTCAAAACCGGACAGGACCTGTTGCGGCGAGGTCGCATGGCGGATAAAGCGCGCTGCTCAACCGGTGATCGGTCGCCTCCTGTCGGAAGTGGCGCGCCCCAAAGTACATGAAAAGGCCCGTTCGCAAGCCATGCTCACTTTTTTCCGGAATTTCTTCAAGACGAAGATCGGTCTGGCCATCGCCCTCGCATTCCTTGCACTGATCGGATTTGCCTTCGCCAGTATGGATGTTTCGAACACCGGCACATTCGGCGGTGTTGCCGGGGGCGATAGTGTCGCTGTCGTTGGCGATGCGAAAATAGGAACGGCAGAACTGAATCAGGCGGTAAACGATGCATTGGCACAGGCCAGGCAGGAGAATCCCGAAGCAACCATGCAAACCCTGCTTGCCGAGGGAGGTCTGGATCGTGTGCTTGATGATCTAATTACCCGCTATGCATTGATGGACTGGGGCGAATCCAATGGTCTTCGCGCGGGCACAAATCTGGTAAATAGCGAAATTCGCCAGATTCCGGCAGCCCGGGGGCCGAGCGGGGAATTCGACACCGATGCCTACAACGCCTTCCTCCGCACCAACAGCCTGACCGACAGCCAGATCAGGCAACAAATTCGCACCTCGCTCTATTTCCAGCAGTCCATTTTCCCTGCGATCTACGGGGCTCAAATACCTGAATCCATCGCTCGAACCTATGCACGCAGCTTCAAGGAGCGTCGCAGGGGCGCGATTGCGACAATTCCGGCGAGCCTCTTTGCACCGGATGGCGATCCGACGGATGCGCAACTTTCCGAGTTCTACACCGAAAACCGCACCCGCTTCGTCCGGCCGGAACGCCGGGTAATTCGCTATGCCACCTTCGACAGCGCCGCGCTTGGGGACAGTGTCGAGCCCACTGATGCGGAAGTTGCCGCATTTTACCGAGAAAATGCCGGGGACTTTGCAGCGAGAGAAGCACGAAGCTTCACCCAGCTTATCGTCCCGACACGCGAAGGAGCAGAGGCTATTGCCTCGCGTGTGCGCGCCGGAGAGAGCTTCGCACAGGCCGCTGCGAGCGCCGGGCTCCGGACAACAGAGCTCGACGATCAGGAGCGCTCGAATATTCTCAGTGCGGCGTCAGCCGGGGTGGCCGATGCATATTTTTCCGCCGCGCAGGGCGAAGTGACAACGCCTGCACGCAGTTCACTGGGATGGCATATCGCTCGTGTTAGAGCGGTTGATACCCAGCCGGCGCAAAGCCTGGCGCAGGCCCGGGCCGGGATTGAAGAGACCTTGAGAGAGACCAAGCGTCAGCGCGGCATTGCAGAGCTCGCGGTCAGCATCGAAGACAGGCTTGCCGATGGTGCATCGCTCACGTCGATAGTGGAAGAACTGGATCTGGAACTCCAAACCAGTCCGGCCATCACCGCAGCGGGCCGCGTTTACGGAACTTCGAACGAGGCTCCTGCCATCCTGGGATCCGTCTTGGACTATGCTTTTCAGATCGACGAAGGTGATTCTGAAATCGGAGCTCTTCCTGACCAGCAGACTTTCCTGATCTACGAAGTTGCCGACATCGCGCCTTCGGCCGTCGCACCTCTTGCCCAGATCCGTGACGAAGTCATTGCCGAATGGCGCCGGGTACGTGGAGATCAGGCCGCAGAGGCCGCCGCCAATCGCATCCTGAAGCGAGTCGAAGGCGGGCAAGATCTTGCGGCTGCTGTCGCCGCCGAAGAAGCTGCGATCCGCCCTCCCCAGCCAGTCAATTACAGTCGCGAGGAACTGGCACGGCTTGGTTCCACCCGAGTTCCGGCTCCCATCGCGTTGCTTTTCGGAATGGCCGAAGGATCGGTCAAAAAGCTTGAGGGCACTGGTGACCAGGGTTGGTTCGTGGTCGATCTCGAAGATATTACACTTGAAGATCTCGAGGAAAACGATCCCCTGATCGCCCAAGCCCGAACTCAGGTCGGCCAGTCGTGGGGCAACGAATATGCTGAGCAGATGCTTGCTGCGATGCGCGCCGAGCTTGGGGTTGAACGCAATGCTGAAGCTATAGCGGCCGTGCGTCGCCAGCTTCTCGGCGAAAGCAACTGAGGCCGCCCTTGACTGGCCAGATGGAAGGCCGCGCAAGGGCATTGGAGTCGCTTAAGGAAGGGCGCCCTGCGCTCGTTTGGCGCAAGGTCGTTGCCGATACGATAACCCCGGTGGGGGCAGCCTCACGTCTGATGCGAGAGGGCCGCGGCGACTTTCTTCTGGAGTCTGTGGAAGGTGGTGAGGTGCGCGGACGCTATAGTCTGCTCGGCCTCGACCCCGACCTCGTTTTTCGCGCGTCAGGTGACCAGGCGGAGATCAACCGGGATTGGAAAAAGGGCCTCGACTCCTTCGAGAAATGCGAAGGCAGTACCCTTGACGAACTGCGTACTCTATTGGCGGAGTGCCGTATCGACGTTCCCGAAGGTTTGCCGCCCGCCCTTGCCTGTTTGGTCGGATATTTCGGCTACGAGACCATCACGCTCGTCGAGAAGCTGCCACGACCCAGCGAGCAGCCTCTCGATCTGCCTGACCTGCTATTTGTTCGGCCGACTCTTCTGCTGGTGTTCGATGGCCTGAAGGATGAATTGTACTGCATCGCTCCTCTCTGGCCGCAGGGGGACGATGCCGCAGCGCAACTGGAACTTTCGAGCGAGAGAATCGACGCTGCACTGGCGGGTATCAATGACAGTATCGAGCGCCGTACCTCGGCCGCTGCCGATCATCCCCTCCCGGAGGCGAAGCCTACCATGACGCCCGAAGACTATTTCGCCATGGTCGATCGGGCGAAAGAGTATATTCGAGCCGGGGACATCTTTCAGGTAGTGTTGTCGCAGCGCTTTACCGCGCCATTCGAATTGCCGCCTTTCTCGCTTTATCGCTCGTTGCGCCGCGTGAACCCTTCGCCGTTTCTCTACTTCTTGGATTTGCCGGGATTCGCGGTGGTCGGATCGAGTCCGGAAATCCTCGTCCGGGTTCGCGATCGACAAGTAACAGTCCGTCCGATTGCCGGCACACGCCCTCGGGGTCTTAATGAAAAGGAGGATCGCGCAGCCGAAGCGTCACTCCTGAGCGACCCCAAGGAACGCGCAGAACACCTTATGTTGCTTGATCTGGGGCGCAACGATGTGGGGCGCGTCGCGGTAAGCGGCAGCGTATCTGTGACGGATAGCTTTGCGGTCGAGCGTTATAGCCATGTGATGCATATCGTAAGTAACGTGGTAGGAGAGCTCGATCCTTCGAACGATGCGCTCGACGCGCTGTTCGCAGGTTTTCCTGCAGGCACGGTCAGCGGAGCACCGAAAATTCGAGCTTGCGAGATTATCGCCGAACTCGAGCCCGCGACCCGGGGCCCCTATGCAGGCGGTGTCGGTTATTTCGCCCCTGATGGGTCGCTGGACAGCTGTATCGTCCTGCGCACTGCCATTGTGAAAGACGGTACGATGCATGTGCAGGCGGGGGCGGGAATAGTTGCGGACAGCGACCCCGCAAGCGAACAACGCGAGTGCGAAGCGAAGTCCGGTGCGCTATTCGCTGCAGCACGCGAGGCCGTGCGCCTCGCTCAGGAACCCGGTTACGGACAATGAAATACGCAATTCTCACGCTCTGCCTGCTCACTCTTTCCGCCTGCGATCCTGCACCGGAGGGCGAACCTGTAACGCGGACGCGGATCGACGGGCAAACCGGTTCGCCCAGTCCCACGCCGAGCCCCAGCGAGACGGCTACGGGTACTACACAGGTGGAAAGCGCCTGCCGTTCGATCATTTTCGAGGATACACCCCTCACCCACTGTCTTGCGACGCCCGCCCGGCACCGGATCGCGATGGATTTGGGGCCCTCCGGGGAATCTCCCTACCGAAGTCTTACCGCATATTCGAAAGATCATAGCGCCGACGCGATCGCTTTTGCGATGAATGCCGGAATGTTCGACGAAGATGGAAAGCCGGTGGGCTATTTCGTCGAGGATGGTGAGCGGCTCCAGACGCTCAACACTGCCGATGGCGAAGGCAATTTCCATATGAAGCCCAATGGGGTCTTCTTCGGAAGTGGCGACACATGGGAAGTGCGTTCGACCGAAGATTTTTTGGCCAATGTTCGCGAACGCCCTCAGTTCGGTACGCAGTCCGGACCGATGCTTGTAATCGACGGCAAGCTCCATCCGGAATTGTCCCGGGACGGTGAATCGCGACTTGTACGCAACGCAGTTGGTGTCGACGATAAAGGGCGCGCGCATTTCGTTATTTCGAACGCCGCGATCAGTTTCGGCAAGATAGCGCGTTTCTATCGTGACGAATTGTCCGTCAAGAACGCGCTCTATCTCGATGGCAATGTGTCGGCGCTATGGAACCCTGCGACCGGCCGTCTGGATACCGGCGCCCCCATCGGCCCGATCGTCGTGGTCGAGAGGAAGGAACAGAACAATGATTGAATATGGCCGCACTCTTTACCCCGAGATCGAGCCGTATGAGACTGGTATGCTGGATGTCGGCGAAGGGCACTCGCTCTACTACGAACGTGTCGGGACTCCCGGGGCGAAACCGGCCGTATTCCTGCATGGTGGACCCGGGGGCGGTATGTCGCCCGATCACCGACGTCAGTGGGACCCGGAACTTTATGACGTGCTTCTGTTCGACCAGCGCGGCTGCGGCCAATCGCTTCCCTTTGCCGAGATCGAGAACAACGATACCTGGCGGATTGTCGAAGATGTCGAGCGCCTGAGAAAGATGTGCGGTCATGAGAAGTGGCAGGCATTCGGCGGTAGCTGGGGTGCGACCCTTGCCCTCGCCTATGCCCAGAGCCATCCTGACCGGGTCAGCGAGATCGTGCTGCGCGGCGTTTTCCTGGGTCGCCAGAAGGAGAAAGACTGGCTCTACTCCTATGGCGCCAGTGAAATCATGGCCGAGCAGTGGGACGATTTTGCCGGCCTTATTCCGGAAGAAGAGCGCGGCAATCTCGTTCAAGCCTATTACGACAGGCTGACCAGCGACGACGAGCAAACCCGTCTTGATGCGGCGCGTGAGTGGTCGTTGTGGGAAGGAAACGTTGCGACGCTGCTGCCCAACGAAGAACTGCTGGGCAGCTTCGCCGATCCCGCCAAGGCAGTGCCTTTCGCGCGGATTTGCGCGAAGTTCTTCCTCAAGGATTTCTTTCTCGAAGAAGCGCAACTTCTCAAGAATGTCGGCAAGATCAAGAACATTCCGGGCATCATCGTGCAGGGTCGCCATGATATTTGCACTCCGCCGACATCAGCCTGGGAATTGAAAAAGGCCTGGCCCGAAGCAGAGCTCTGGATTGTCCAGGATGCCGGTCACTCCGCTGGTGAACCGGGCATTATAGACGGCCTCGTTCGCGCGACCGACAAGCTTGCCGGCAAGGAAGGATGAGACGTCAGGCAGCTTTCCTTGCTTGAAAGGAATGCAGACTGCCCGCAATCACGCGCCGAAATGACCGCCAATCACTCCATCCTCGTCATCGACAATTACGATAGCTTCACCTTCAACCTCGTCCACTATCTTATGGAACTGGGTGCGGAGGTCGAAGTGGTGCGCAACGATGCGGTGACGGCTGCCGAGGCTCTCCAGCGTGACGCGGCGGGCTACCTCATTTCGCCCGGCCCGTGCACGCCGAACGAGGCTGGCGTCAGCCTCGATCTCGTTGCCGCTTGCGCCGAGGCGGGAAAACCCTTGCTGGGCGTGTGCCTCGGTCATCAGTCGATCGGTCAGCATTTCGGTGGCAGCGTAGTTCGCGGTGGCCTCATGCACGGCAAAACCAGTGCACTGACGCATGATGGGTCTGGTGTCTTCGCAGGACTGCCTTCCCCTTACACAGCAACGCGCTATCATTCATTGGTGGTCGAGGAGATTCCCGATTGCCTGGTAGTCAACGCCACGAGCGAGACACCCGGACTCGACGGTTCCAGCGTGATGGGCTTTCGCCACCGCACGCTACCTATCCACGGCGTCCAGTTTCATCCCGAAAGCATAGCCACAGAACATGGCCACGCATTGCTCGCCAACTTCCTTGCCATGTGCGGGATCGACACCAAGGTGCGCGTATGAAAAATCTTCCCTCAGCTACGACGCATCTTAACGAGACCGAAGCGCACGAAGTGTTCGGGTGGATTCTCGATGGTGAGATCGACGATGAATCTATTGGTCGCTTTCTGGCCGAGATGTCAGCGCGTAGCGAAACGTCCGAAGAGATCGCCGGGGCGGCGCGTGCCCTTCGCGAGCGTCTGATCCCGATCGATGCGCCTGACGGTACAGTCGACTGTTGCGGGACCGGGGGAGACGGGCATCACACCCTCAACGTATCGACAGCAGTAAGCCTTCTGGTCGCGTCCTGCGGCGTGCCGGTGGCAAAGCATGGCAATCGTGCAGCAAGCTCCAAGTCGGGAGCCGCCGATACGCTGGAGGCGCTCGGCCTTGACATGGAAGCTGCAGGAAGAACCGCAGAAAAGACTCTGAATGAACTGGGAATTTGTTTCCTCTTCGCCAAGAATCATCACCCGGCGATGGGCCGCATCCAGCCAATCCGCCAGAAACTGGGTGTACGCACGATATTCAACCTGATGGGCCCCCTGTCCAATCCGGCAGGTGTGAAGCGACAACTGATCGGTATTGCACGGCCGGCCTATGTCCCGATCTATGCCGCAGCCAAGGCGAGGCTTGGGACCGAGCGCACCTTCATCGCTTCAGGTGACGAGGGCCTTGATGAGCTCAGCCTCGCGGGCGGTAACGAATTGGCCGATGTGAAAGGCAATGATTTCGAAATGCGCCGGGTCGTCGCGGTGCAGGCGAACCTGCCGCACGCCCCCGTCGAAGCGATCCGTGGAGGCGATCCTCAGCATAATGCCAAGGCGCTGGAAGCATTGCTGATGGGCGCACCAGGGCCCTACCGAGATGCAGTACTCTTCAACGCCGCCGCCACGTTAATCGTCGCGGGGAAAACTACCGATTGGACAGAAGGTGCAGAGATGGCCGGCGAGGCAATCGATTCTGGCCGGGCCAAGCAACTGATGGCCGACTGGATCGAACTCGCGCAATGAACAAGCTCGCGGAGATCTGTGCAACCAAGCGCGATGAAGTGGCTGTCCGCAAGGCAGAGCGGAGCCTTGCCGATCTGGATGCCCTCGCTCGGGAACAAGGTGAGCCGCGCGGTTTCTTGCGATCTCTGGAAGCGGCGCAGGACAGCGGCTTTGGATTGATTGCCGAGATCAAGAAGGCCAGTCCGTCGAAGGGGCTGATACGTGCCGATTTTCACCCTGCCGATCATGCGCGGGCTTACGAGGCCGGCGGTGCCGCCTGCCTTTCGGTCCTGACCGACGCGCCCTATTTCCAGGGACACGAGGATTACCTGGTCGCCGCTCGCGAAGCATGCTCATTGCCGGTTTTACGCAAGGATTTCATGGTCGATCCCTGGCAAGTGGCAGAGGCACGGGCGATCGGCGCCGACGCTATCCTGATTATCGTTGCCGCACTCGAAGATGCGCAGATGATCGAGATCGAGGCGGCTGCGATTGATCGGGGGATGGACGTTCTTGTCGAAGTCCATGATGCCATTGAGATGGAACGCGCGGCTGGATTGAAGTCACGGCTTCTTGGAGTGAACAATCGTAATCTCAAGACGTTCGAGACTGATCTTCGCATCACGGAAGAACTTTCCTCCCGTGCACCAGCAGGCACCCTTCTTGTCGGCGAAAGCGGGATCGACACCCATCGGGACTGCCAGCGTCTTGCGCGATCCGGCGTCCGCAGCTTTCTCGTCGGCGAGAGCCTCATGCGGCAGGGCGATGTAGAGGCTGCGACGCGGGCGCTATTGCAGGGTTAGACTGTCCTACCAGTTGAGAAAATGGCATGAGGCTAAAAATGTCTCACCCCTACCCAACCCCATCTGCCCGAGCGGCTGACCTGGCAATGGGTCGATTTTTCTCGTCAGGACTGTGGTCCATGTCGTCCACCCGGTTCAGGATCCCAAGGCTTCAAAATGAATAGGCTGACTCATCTCGACGAGGCCGGAGCAGCTCGCATGGTCGATGTCAGCGGAAAATCCGAGACCGATCGGAGCGCAACCGCCGAGGGGAGAATTCGGATGAAGCCGGAAGCTCTGGAAGCTATCATGGCGGGCACCGGAGCCAAGGGTGAAGCTTTGGCGACTGCCCGGATTGCGGGCATAATGGCGGCCAAACGTACAGGGGAGCTCATACCCCTTTGCCATCCCCTGGGACTTGAAAGCATTAAGATCGACTTCACACCGGAAGCAGAAGCTATCCGGGTGACGGCGGTGGCTGGCCTGACCGGCAAGACAGGTGTCGAGATGGAAGCGATGACCGCCGTCAGCGTCGCGCTCCTCACGCTCTACGACATGGGTAAGGCTCTCGATCGCGCCATGGTTATCGAGGGAATCCGTCTCCTTGAGAAGACAGGCGGCAAGTCCGGCGCCTGGCGAGCGGCGGACTGAAACGGGAACGCTTGTTCTCTATTGACGGGTTCTGAAACCGCGGGAATGCTTGACTTGCTGAAATCGGTTGCCTAATTGTTCCACATTCGTTCACAGCTTTGTGAACAGGAACATAGGGAGTTACCCGATGCTGACCGCCAAGCAGCACGAATTGATTCGCTTCATCCAGCAGAAGCTCGAAGATACTGGCATTTCGCCTTCTTTCGAAGAGATGAAGGAAGCGCTCGACCTGAAAAGCAAGTCCGGCGTTCATCGACTGATCTCGGCTCTGGAAGAACGTGGCTTTATCCGTCGCCTGCCCAATCGGGCCCGTGCGCTCGAGGTGATTAAACTACCGGAAGATTCGGTCACCGGCTCTTCGCGTTCTGTTGCGGCTCCCACATCGGCAAACGATTCCGTAATTGCCGCGCATACGGCCAAACCGGTCGCTGTAGCACCAGCGAACGATATTATCGACGTGCCTCTCCATGGCCGTATTGCCGCCGGTGCTCCGATCGAGGCAATCGAAGGCCAGTCGTCCATGCCGGTTCCCGCAGCTCTCCTGGGACCGGGGGATCACTATGCGCTCGAAGTCAGCGGAGACTCGATGATCGAAGCAGGCATTTTCGATGGCGATTTTGCACTGGTCAAGCGCACTGAAACTGCACGCGATGGCGAGATTGTAGTTGCTCTTGTCGACAACCAGGAAGCAACGCTCAAATACCTGCGCAAGGAAGGCGCGATGATCAGGCTTGATCCGGCCAATGGCGCTTACGAGCCACAGCTCTATGAAGCCGATCGCGTTCAGGTTCAGGGTAAGCTCGCAGGATTGCTGCGTCGATATCACTGAACCGAGGGACGGCGTCCGTTTAAATCCGGGCGCCTCTTTCACCGGCGCTCGGGTGCTTGCCACCAGCCATGCATTCCTTGATGTGCGGCGACCGTCTCGATCCTCCGGTCTTCCAAATATATCGTGGTCCCCCCTTGCGCATCGAGATAGCGGCCGTCGGCCTTTAGCCATCGAGGGCGGCAGCTACGGGGCAGCCAACGATCCGCGATCACAATGTCGGAGCGTTCACACGCGGCAGCGAGAGCGCGCTCGTCGATCCGTTCGCGGCTGCGTGCAACCAGCAGATGCCAGACTTTGTCGGAGCGGCGCATAGGGATGCTGCAAAAGTCGGAACTACATCGCGCGCCCGGCCAATCGGCCATCGACCGAGGCAGCGCTTCGGCACCCGCCAGTTCGACGAGATTCTCCTGCGCGTAGGAGCCGGGCTTATTCCGGAGCACATACAGACTTCCGGCAGGATCGACAAAGCCGACATCCGCGCCGTCCCGCGCGATCAGCAGATCGGGGGCCGATGCCTGGCTAAGCAGTGCTGCCCCAAGCAGGGCAGGCGCAAGGCCCCATAACCGCCCCCTTCCTTTCCACAGGGCAAGCCATAGTCCGCCGGCAACGAAGAGGAGAACATTGAGAATACCGATATGAGGCATCAGCTTCACCGCGCCTGGCTGAGCCGCTGTCGTCCGGGCGATGGCAAGAAGCAGGTCGAGCGACTTGCCGACCAACCACCAGAATGGCGAACCCAGACCCACCAGGTCGAAGCACAGTGCGATTGCGATAAGCGGCATAGAGACAAATGTGACCAACGGGATCGCGATCACATTGGCAAAGGCCCCGTAAATGCCTGCACGGTGAAAATGAAAGAGCACGATGGGTGTGAGCGCAATTTCGATAACGAGACCAGTGATGAACAGCATCAGCACCCGGCGGCCGAGCCACCTGCCCCATTGCTCCTCGCGCGGGGCGAGGAATTCTCGCACCGGACTGGAATTGTGGAGCGCCACTATCGAGATGACTGCGGCGAAGCTCATCTGGAAGCTCGGCCCTACCAGGGTTTCTGGCCACAGCAAAAGAACCACGCCCGCAGCGACCGCCACCATCCGCATGGAAAGAGGCTGGCGCCCAAGTGCCAGCGCAATCAAGACCAGCACGGCGCCGACACAACTGCGAACGGTCGGGACCTGCGCTCCTGTCAGCAATGTATAACCGATGCCCGCACCGGCCCCAATGGCGGCCGCCACCAAAGGCAGACGGACCCTCAGCGTCAGCCAAGGCCATAATGCAAGCAGCTTCAAGGCTAGAACGTATGCAGCGGCGATAACTGCGCTGACGTGTAGACCGCTGATCGACAGGAGATGCGTCAATCCGGAGTCGCGCATAGCGATTTCGTCAGCTTCGCTGATGGCCCCGCGGTCCCCGCTGGCAAAAGCGGCCGCGATGCTGCCAGCAGATCCGCCCACATTTTCGCGAACATGCGCTGACAACCATCGCTGCACTCTTGCTATTTCGCCATCACCTCCACGTGGCGGTTCTACCAGCTCGATCTCGCCCACCAGAGAACCGGTGGCAGCATAGCCTTCGAACCAGGCGCTACGCGCAAAGTCGTAGGCGCCTGGCAGCAGCGGAGGGGACGGCGGCATCAGGCGTGCCCGTAATCGTACCCGCGCACCTTCGTTGAAGGTGATCGAGTCGTCTTTTTCGGGTACGTTGACCCGCACCTTGATAGTTCGTCCGGCTTCGGGATCGCGGGTCGCCAGAACCAGCCTGATGCGATCCTCGGCCGGCTGCTCCTGACGCTCGAGAATGCGGCCATCGATCTTTATCATCGTGGGATGTGGAAGTGGCGTGGCCCCCACGACCTCAGATCGCGCCCAGATAACTACCAGGCCGACTGCAAAAGCCAGACCTATTCCTGTACCCGCAAGCCTTAGGTGAGCGCGACCCTCTTCACCTTTCCAGAGAGATTGAACTGAAAGAGATAGCAGAGCGGCTAGTGCAATCGCGCCAATCCATTGCCAAGGGTTTGCTAGGAGAAACCAGCTTCCAATTCCCGCAGCAAAGGCAACGATCAGCCAAGGCCCTCGATCGAAGCCGGAGGCCGCCAAAGATCCCTCGATCCACTCCGCAAATCTGGACATTGCGTCGCGCATACGCCAAGGGCGCTGCACTGCAGCATCGGCGGTGATATCCGCATCGCCAAGCGGAACCAGCGGCGTCCCCTGCGTCGCCATGCAAATACCTGAAAGGAAAGATGAAGGAATGGCAAGCGAAACCGGCAAACAGGTCGTAACACGGTTCGCTCCGTCACCAACCGGCTTCCTTCACATCGGCGGGGCGCGCACTGCGTTGTTCAACTGGCTTTACGCGCGTCATCATGGCGGCAAGGTTCTGCTGCGCATCGAAGATACCGACCGTAAGCGCAGCACACAGGACGCGATCGACAAGATCATCGAAGGACTCGATTGGCTTGGTCTCGATTTCGACGAGCCACCGGTTTTCCAGTCCGACCGTGCCGAGCGGCACGCCGAGGTAGCCAGGCAGCTCCTTGACGCAGGCCACGCGTACAAATGTTACGCCTCCCCCGAGGAACTCGAAGATATGCGTGCGCAACAACGCGCGAATAAACAGCCGATGCGTTATGACCGGCGTTGGCGCGACCGTGATGAAAGTGAAGCACCTCAGGGTGCTCCTTACGTCATACGCCTAAAGGTTCCCACCGAGGGCGAGACCGTCATTCACGACAAGGTCCAGGGCAAGGTGACCGTCAAAAACGCTGAAATCGACGACTATGTCCTTCTTCGGGCTGACGGTACGCCCACCTATATGCTCGCAGTAGTTGTCGATGATCACGATATGGGTGTCACCCATATCATTCGAGGTGACGATCATCTCAATAACGCTTTCCGCCAACTCCCCATTATTCGCGCGATGAACGAGATCGAAGGCGGATGGCCCGATCCAGTCTATGCCCATGTGCCGCTGATACACGGTGCCGATGGGGCGAAGCTATCCAAACGCCATGGCGCAGTGGGCGTCGAAGCCTATCGCGACGAAGAAGGCGTACTGCCCGAAGCGCTCTTCAACTACCTTCTACGCCTTGGTTGGGGTCACGGCGATCGTGAAGAAATCACTCGCGAAGAAGCTATCGAACTTTTCGACCTGGACGGTGTTGGAAAAAGCCCTTCCCGCTTCGACATAAAGAAGCTGCAAAATCTCAATAGTCATTATATCCGCGAGGCCGACGATGCACGGCTTGCATCATTGGTGGCGGGGAAACTTGGCGATACAGCCGAAGTTGCATTGCTTACCAAGGCCATGCCGGTTCTTAAAACACGCGCTAGAACCGTCAATGAACTAGTTGAAGGCGCGGCATTTCTTTTCAAGAGCCGGCCCTTGGAAATGACGGAGAAAGCCGCGGCGCTGCTCGATGACGAAGGTCGCGCGCGACTGGCTGGCCTGTCCGTTCGGCTCGCGAAGGAAAATCACTGGACAATCGAGGCACTCGAAGCCACTACGAAATCGTATGCCGAGGAGCTCGATCTGGGTCTTGGCAAGCTGGCGCAGCCCATGCGGGCGGCGCTGACGGGCACGACAACGTCGCCCGGAATTTTCGACGTACTGGTCCTGTTGGGCAAGGAAGAGTCGCTGGCGCGGATCGATGCGCAGGCCTCGCTCGCAGGCTAAGAATAAGACGAACCAAGGAGACACGCGTGGCCGACAAGCAGGCAACTCTCAATATCGGCGAACAAGTCCAGGACTTTCCTGTTTTGGAAGGAAGCGTCGGACCGGACGTCATCGATATCCGCAAACTGTACGGTACGACCGGCAAGTTCACGTATGATCCCGGCTACAAATCGACTGCCAGCTGTGAAAGTGCGCTTACCTATATCGATGGCGAGGAAGGGGTGCTCCTTCACCGCGGCTACCCTATCGGCCAGTTGGCCGAAAAATCCAGCTTTATGGAAGTCGCGTACCTACTGCTCAATGGCGAGCTGCCGCAGCAGGCCGAACTGGACGAATTCGACTATACGATCACTCGGCACACGATGCTGCATGACCAGCTGCGTCAGTTTTACCAAGGTTTTCGCAGAGACGCGCACCCCATGGCGATCATGTGCGGCGTAGTCGGTGCTTTGTCGGCTTTTTATCATGACAGCACCGACATTTCCGATCCCGAACACCGGAAGATCAGCAGCCACCGGCTGATCGCCAAGATGCCGACAATTGCGGCATGGGCCTACAAATATTCCATTGGCCAGCCTTTCATGCAGCCGGACAATAATCTCAGCTACACTGGCAATTTCCTGCGTATGACCTTTGGCGTCCCTGCAGAAGAATATGAGATTCACCCCGCGATCGAACGCGCGATGGATCGGATATTCATCCTTCATGCAGACCACGAACAGAACGCATCGACCTCGACCGTTCGCTTGGCGGGCTCTTCAGGCGCGAATCCTTTCGCCTGCATTGCTGCAGGCATCGCTTGTCTTTGGGGCCCGGCGCATGGCGGCGCGAACGAAGCGGCTCTGAATATGCTGCAGGAAATCGGATCGCCCGACAGGATCCCGCATTATATCGAGCGCGCCAAGGACAAGAACGACCCGTTCCGCCTGATGGGTTTCGGCCATCGTGTCTATAAGAACTACGATCCTCGGGCCACGGTGATGCAGCAGACTCTGCGTGAAGTCTTCGATGCGCTGAACGTGAACGACCCGGTATTCGAAACGGCACTCCAGCTTGAAGAGATCGCGCTCAACGACGATTACTTCAAGGAAAAGAAGCTCTTCCCGAACGTGGACTTCTATTCAGGCATCATCCTGAATTCGATCGGCTTCCCAACCACCATGTTCACCGCACTTTTCGCCCTCGCCCGTACCGTGGGCTGGGTTGCGCAGTGGAACGAGATGATCTCCGATCCCGGCCAGGTCATCGGTCGTCCGCGCCAGCTTTATACCGGTCCAACTCAGCGCGATTACGTAGCCATCGACCAACGCTGATGTTTCGCTTTACCCTCATGGTCTTCGGAATGGCATTTATGCTTTCCGGAGGCCTTTGGGCGTTGCAAGGATTGGGTATCGTCAGGTGGCCGAGCGACAGTTTCATGCTCGCCGAACGTAGTTGGGCTATCTATGGCGGCCTAACCTTCCTGCTGGGTGGCTTCCTGTTTTGGCGCGGTTCCCGAACGGCAGGCTAAATTGGCGAATAGTCCGGCCTAACTGTCGGCGAGTGGAACCGACAATGTGAAACGTGCCCCCTGCCCTGGCGCACTTTCTACCGTCAGGTCCCCGCCCATTGCCCTTGCAATTCGCCGCGAGATATAAAGGCCCAGACCCGATCCGCCATCTTCGCCACGACCGAGCCGTTCGAATTTTTCGAATACCTTTTCCTGTTGCTGCTCATCAAGGCCGTGGCCTTGGTCTGCAACAGTGATCATTGCTCGATTGCCGATTGAATCGAGACGGACCCAGATACGACTTTCCTTCGGCGAATATCGAATAGCGTTCCCTATCAGATTGAGCAGGACCTGTAGGACACGCCGAAACTCGGCAGTTGCCAACTGGCTTTCCCCTTCAGCCGGGGGATCGAGCATTATGCCGCGCTCCTTGGCCCGTACACCAAGGATTCCGCAGGCGCGACGCGCTACATCGCCAAGATCGATCCGGTCAGGTGCCGTTGCGAAATCCTCGGCCTCGACCACCTCCAGATCGGACAGGTCATCGATCAGCGCCAACAGGTGTTGGCCCGCACTGGCGATATCTGCTGCATAATCGCTGTATTCTTCCCTCAACGGGCCGGCGAGCCTGGTACGGATTGTTTCGGCATTGGCGATGATGCGATTGATCGGTTGTCGCAAAACCGGTGTCAAATCCCTCCCCAGAGAAGGCGTCGTCCCGTTTCCGCTGTCATTGTCGCTTGCAAGAGGCAGTGACGCACTGAGATGCAAAACGAAGCCTGCACTCCCGGGTTCTGGCTGGCCGAGAGGTTCGAGACATGCGGTCCAGTCGCGATCGGAGCCTGCAATCCGGCAAGTGGTTCCGTCCAGTAACCGCCAATGAACAGGTTGCTCGTGAACTTGAGTAGGCAGGATTACGAACTCGGTCCATGGGCGACCAGCGCCCTCACCCACGACTTTTGCAAATTCTACGAGGTCAGGCGCATCCGTTTCAATCGAGTACACGCGCTGAGAAGGGTCGAGGCGCATGGTGCATTCTGCCAGATGACGATGGATTTCTGTGCGGCGAAGCGAGGCTTCTGCCTCACTCTCCGGCGCAATTTCGTCTATATGCCAACTGGCTACAGCAATTTCGCACCCTTCCGCATCCCCCATGGGTGCTATGTCGACCCAAGCGGAAATTCGTTGCCGCCCATCGACGGCACGGAACTGGCGTGACAAGCGAAAGCCGTATTCCCGGGCTTTGCCTACCAAGGCGAGTAATTCCGGAATCGCTAACGTGCTGCCGACTTCACCACCGCAGTCACGATTCAGGACCGCAAGTGGTCCGTCGGCTTCCAGCAGTCGGTCCGCGGCATCGGTTTTACCCCGCGCGATGTAACGGGCCCCGACGTTAGTCATGACCGCCGTCCGAGCGCGTGAGCAGCATCAAGCAACATCCCACGTGCCTTGTCCTCGTCGATCTGCTCCAAACCGGCCAATGGGGCCGCCCCTGGGTGCAGGCGTAACAGGATTTCATCTATGCGCCGAGGTTCGAGTCCTGCCGCGCGCAGGCTCAACCCAAGGCGAACGGTCTGGCGCGCATGGCTCGACAGGATGGCCATTTCACGACTTTGTCCGGAATATATCGCCAGTGCGGTAAAAAACAGTCCGGCTCCCGCATCTTCCAGAGACAACGCAATCCTACCATCCGTACGGGCAAGCAGGCGCTCGAAAAGCGCAAGACGGGACGCACTCTCATCGAAGGAGTGACGCAATTTGGCTTCGGCTCGGTCGACCGAATCCCCACGCGCTTCGCCGCAATAGTTTCTCCATGCCAAGAGTAATTCGTGAAGCAGTTCGCCAGGCAGTTCGCCAAGGGAAAGTTCCATGCGCCGCTGCCCCTGGGCACAACGTGCCTGCGCGGCGAGTGCCGCCATGGCCACGCTCGATATCGCGGGATCGGGATCGGCTATCAATTGCTGCATCAGAGGTGAGAGCACCGGGTCAAGCCCCGAATCCGCTTCCAACCGATCCGTCAGCTGCCACTCCACCGCAAGCGCATGACAATGAGAGAGTAGCGGCTTGCATGCCTGAAAATGCTCCGCCAACGCTTCGCCATGCCGATCAGCGAAGGATTCACGACTTTGTTTACCGGTAGCCTCGGCTTGGATCCGGAGAACCTGGCGCGCGAGATCCGCAAGCATGCCGCGCACGCGCGCAACGATCTCGTCGCTAAACAGTGAATGGTCCGGAGCAGAGAGAAGGTGGCCGAGGATCGGCCCTATCCCTGCCAGCATGGAATCGCCCCGCGCCAATGCGGCGCTCAGATCGCTGTCCGACGAACGTTCGGTCTTATCCATGACGGGAACCCGTTCCATCACATACACGTAGCCCCGCAGTGGTTAATTCGCCGTTAGTCGTCACGAAAGGGCCTGAAGAAACGTGTCGCCAAGACAAGCAAGGCAATGGCTGCTGCCATCTCCGTCGAAAAGCCTGCAAAAGCCGCAGGAGCAATTAGTATCCCGAGCAATATTCGGTCCGCGTAAGTTGCTCGCCAAGGCTCGCTGGCGTGTCGTTCACCGAGCCGGAGCAGACCAATCAAGACCAGCGGAACGAAACCGCGCAGAAAACCGAGTTCTTCTGGAGCTGACAGAACCAGAAGCATGATGAATAACGGATCGATGAGGTAATCGACCGTCTTCCGCAGCAGATTAGGCTTACTTTTCGGACGACCGCGCGTCGCAATCCGCTCTACCACTCCGCCCATATGTGCGAACAATGCCGCAGCTGAGGTGAGGCCTATAGCGATGGCGGGATATCCGACGATGCCCAGGACAGTCGCGGCGAGCATGCAGGTGCCGGCGGCGATTACAGGTATCGGCTCTGCTGAACGACCGACTATATCCCGCGTGAGGCGAGCTCCTGCCCGTTCGGCAACGGCAAGGCCAGGTGCGCGGAATGCTATTCGCCTACGCTGTGAATCGATCCATCGCTTTTCACGCAAATCCAAAGCGGCCCTGTCGGCGTTGAGATGCCAACTGCCCTCAGTCAGTAAATTGCGATCCAGAGGTATGACCTGGCCACCTGTTTGCAGGGCAAGGCGCATCAACGCGCTCGGCAAATCTATATCGTCTGGCAGATCGGAAAGCTTTTCGACCAAGTAGCCGGGAATGAGCATTGTACCCGCCCAGGCAAATCCAAGATCTATTCTTTCATAACCGAGCGGCACGGCGATATCGGCGGGAAAAGCGAGAATACCCTTCTTTGAAAGTGCAGTCTTTACCGTCTCATCGTCAGGCAGAATTCCAGTGTCGATAACAAGCAGTTCGTCATCGGCCGTTACCATTCCAGCGAGACGTGAGGGCTGGCGAATGGCGCGGAATTTCAGCTCGGCACATTCCGCACGATGTTGGAGTTCGACGATCTCCCGCTCTACAGCGTCCACAAGGCAAACTACTCTCTCACACCCCATCAAGAGAGCCAGATCGAGCTGCCTTTCGACCACCATCGCCCCTGCGAAATTCGCAAAGGCAGGCCTTGGTGAACCGGGGCGCGGATCCCTGTCCAGCGTTGACAGCAAGGCTATGCGCATAGTCAGTCCTTCTGGTGCGACGCGATGGAAACCATAGGGTCCGGGCCGCTAACCTGCCAAGCACACAAGTGCAAATGCCCACCGAGACGACGCTGAATGGCAACGTGATCGTGGACGACCAAACGAATAAGAATTCGGGACAATCCGCCGGTCTCGAAGGTTAATGAGGGTTCCTGGTAACGAAGGATATGCTACATATGCAGCATGTCAAAGCGCTCCCACATTTCAGTCGTCGACGGCGAAAACAACGATTTCGACACTCCCCAAGCGACCGGGATCTCCGATGAACCAATTGTTGAGGATCCACAGCAGGACATTGGCGATGCCGGCGATGAATGGGTCGAGGATGACGTAACGCCAAGGGATCGGAACTGGATCAGTCCTTCGCTTGCCGCGCTCGCTATCGCAGGCTGGACGGTTTTCTATTGCTGGGCAAACTGGTCTGATATCATTGTCGGTGGGACTGCACGGCAATGGGTATCGTGGATCATCGAGTGGTCGGTTCCGACGCTTCTCATAGTCGCGTTGCTGATGCTCGTGACGCGCAACTCCACGCGCGAAGCCTTTCGCTATGGCAAGGTCGCACGCAGCCTGTCGGAAGAATCGGCATTGCTGGAAAGCCGCCTTGTGGTCATCAACCGCGAACTCAGCCTGGCGCGCGAGTTTCTCGCCAATCAATCACGCGATCTCGAGTATCTTGGGCGTAGTGCTTCGGAACGGATTTCCGAGCATGCCGAAAATCTCCAAGGGCTTATTCGCAACAACGGTGAACAGGTCGAGGCTATTCACGGCGCAAGTGCCGCTGCGCTTGAGAACATGGAGAAACTGCGGGACAACTTACCGGTCATTGCCAATTCCACGCGGGATGTATCCAATCGGATTGGTGGTGCTGGCCGTGTGGCTCAGGAACAGCTTGCTGCACTCGTTGGCGGTTTCGAGCGGCTGAACCAGTTCGGAGAGGCAAGTGAGCGCCAGGTCGGCTCCTTGCGCAAACGAGTCGATGAGGCCTTGGCTGCCTTCACGGATCAGGCCAACGAACTTGAAACGATCACCGCAGAACGGTTTGCCTCACTGGCAGAAGGCAGTGAAGCCGTTCGAAAGGATCTGCAGACCCATGAAATCGAAGCTCTTTCTTCGCTGCGTGCACGTAGCATCGCGCTACGAAGCGAACTGGCCGAAGCCCACGCTGTAGCGAGCGAGGAAGAGGAACAGGCCCTCGCCGCCATGCGCGCAAGGATCCAGGCGTTACGGGATGAAGCGGCAGAAGTGGCGCGCGGCGTTCGAGATGGTGAGGACGCCGCTATGAGTGCCTGGGGAAATCAGATTGAGGCGATGCAAGTACGACTCCAAAACGCTGTAGCGGAGATCAAGCAGATCGACGAGAGCGTCCTGGAAGCGGCAAATGCGAAGCTCAAGGCATTGTTTGACGAGGTAGCAAGTATCGATTCTCGTATTTCCGAGAGCAACCGACTCTTCGAGGTGGAGACACTCCGCCGGACCGAAAAACTCTCGGCAGCTCAGGACGGGATTGCTGCGACACTCGAAGATCGCATGGCAGCACTCGATAATGCGATATCGGAGCGACGCCAGCTGCAGAGAGAACAGATTGCAGCGTTGGTTGAGGATGGCGAAGCGCTCGGCGAACGTATCGATGCGCTTGGAGCGACTTTCAATACCATCGCGGCACAGGGTCATGAAGCTCGGGAAGTTCTCGCTGGCGGGATCGATGCGCTGGTTGGCCAGCTCCGCAGCAGTCGTGAAGCGCTGGACGGAACCGATCAGGAAATCGTCCGCCTTACGGATGCAAGTGTGCGTCTTCTCGAGCTGATCCAGGCGAGCGCGAAGCAAAGCGCGGAAAACTTGCCGAAGGCTATGGAAGCTTCCGAAGCGCGGTTGGCCGAGATAGAGCATCGGGCAAGCGGGATCCAATCGCTACTGGACCAAGCCCGCGTGACAGGCGAGACCCTCGGCGAGGGCATGGCCGTGATCGAGCAACGGACCCGCTCAGCAATGGAGGGATTCGACACCTTCCACCAGGATTTCGATGGCACTTCGGAGCGCCAGATCGAAAACGTCGAACGTTTGCGGTCCAGCCTCTCTGCGCTGGCTAGCGACAGCAGTGAATTTGCAGATCAGGTTCAGGGCGAATTGCGACAAGCTATCGCCAGTCTCGAGGAAAAGGCCAAAACCGCACTGGCTGCTATCGAGGACGAACAGGCAGGCCGGATAAATCGCATTGCCGATACGATAGGTTCCCGTAGCGCTGACCGGATTGAAAGGGCGTTGGCAGAGCGCACGGAAAGTGCGCTGGCCGAGCTCGATGAAGCTCGTGATCGTTCCAACCTGGCTACGCGCGAGATGACCCAGCATCTTCGCGAGCAACTGGGCCGCCTGAATGAGCTTACCGTCAATCTTGAATCGCGGATCGCCAGTGCCCGAGAGAGGGCCACCGATACGATCGACGGCGATTTCGCTCGCCGGGTTGCGCTCATTACGGAAAGTCTAAATTCCAGTTCCATCGATATCGCAAAGGTGCTTTCCAGCGAGGTAACCGATACAGCCTGGGCCAGCTATCTCCGCGGCGACCGCGGGATTTTCACACGGCGCGCCGTCCGCCTGCTGGATAATTCGGAAGCGCGCGAGATCGCGGAAATGTATGATAACGACAATGATTTCCGCGAACACGTGAACCGCTACATCCACGATTTCGAAGCGATGCTGCGCACGATGCTTTCAACGCGAGACGGTAACGCGGTGAGCGTGACGCTGCTTTCGAGCGATATGGGAAAACTCTATGTGGCGCTTGCGCAGGCGCTTGAGCGGTTGAGGCAGTAAGTCACCCGGCGGTGGGACCCCAGAAGATCAGGTCTTCAGCTCTTATCCAGCCAAAGGCATAGTTGAGCACATAGAGTGTGGTCAGCAGGACCGCGAGGCCGGTTGCGCGCTTCGCAAGAAGTCCGGGCCGGAAATTGGCAGGTGCGCTTTCAGCCTGACCGGGAACTTTGGCGATCCCGGCTTCATCGTGCGTCTCGACCCCGAACGGAAGCAGGACGAACGCGCTGACGACCCAGAACAGCGCGTAGATCGCTAGTATGGAGGTCCATTCCATCGGAAGCTCCATGATTATCAATCCAGTCCCTGCGTTGGCAGCAATACACGGACTTGCGGCCGCTTACCGGACCAGCGCTGGGCAGCCCGGCGCGCCGCGAGACGGGCTGCTTCATGAATGCTATCTCGCGACCTGCGCTCAGCCCCCTTCAATTTTCCAATAGCGTTGCGGATATCTTGAATCGCTTCGGTTACGAAGTCCTCGTAATCCTCGTCCAATGGCAAGCCCAGACTGTCGATCAAAGGATTCAGCTTGTCGTCAAGCGCTACGATCACGACACCCTCGTTCATGATCCGGCGACGCATGACTATGCTGTCGCCGTCTGCGGGTGCGATGATATCGCCGTCCAGAACGAGCCGCCCTGCCCTCACCTCCGCGATCTTGCCTGGCGCACCTGGTGCGAGGCGGACGATATCTCCATTCTGCTGGACCACCGCGTCGGGGATGCCGCTGGCCAGACCGACCCGCGCCTGCTCCTGCATGTGGCGCATCTCCCCATGTACCGGAATCAGGATATCGGGACGCAGCCAGCCATAAAGTGCCTCGAGCTCCGGACGCCCCGGGTGGCCAGAAACATGAATCATACTTTGCCGGTCTGTGACCATGGTCACACCCTTTGCAGCAAGCCGGTTCTGCACCGCGCCGATCGCAAGTTCGTTTCCGGGAATCTGGCGGCTTGAGAACAGGACTACGTCGCCCGGGACCAGTTCGATGGGATGGTTGTCTTCGGAGATACGCGATAGCGCCGCGCGCGGCTCGCCCTGTCCGCCAGTCGCAAGGATCAACACTTCACCGCGGGGCAGTCCCATGGCGGTGTCGAAATCTACCGGCTCGGGAAAGTCGCTGAGATAACCGTTTTCCTGCGCCACATCGATAATGCGATCCAGGGAACGACCGGCAATACAAAGTTGACGCCCCGTTTCCCGAGCGACTTCGCCAAGCGTGTGAAGACGGGCGACGTTGCTGGCGAAAGTCGTCACCAGCACGCGCTTGCCATGATGACGCTGAACCTCTTCCAGCAACCCCTTGAAAACCGCACCTTCGGATCCGCTGGGCGAGGGATTGAAGACATTGGTGCTGTCGCAGACCAGCGCCAGCACGCCCTCGTCACCGATCTCGCTAAGTTCTTGCTCGGTTGTGGGTTCGCCTATGATCGGATCTTCATCGAGCTTCCAGTCGCCGGTGTGAAATATCCGACCGTGCGGTGTGTCGATCAACAACGCGTTACCTTCTGCGATCGAATGGGCAAGCGGGATGTAGGTAACTTCGAACGGTCCGACGCGGAAACTGCCGTGATCCTCTTTGATGATATTAAGTTCGACCTGCCCTTCGAGACCGGCCTCTTCGAGTTTGCGCCGCACCAGTTCTGCGGTGAATGGCGTGGCATATATCGGCACGCCGAGGTCTGACGCGAAATAGGGCACCGCACCGATGTGATCTTCATGCGCGTGGGTCAGCACAATCGCCTCAAGGTCTTTCGCCCGATCCTCGATAAATTCCAGATCGGCGAATACCAGGTCGACTCCCGGATATTGCCCCCCGGAGAATGTCATGCCGAGATCGACCATCAGCCAGCGGCCCTGGCAGCCATAGAGATTCACATTCATGCCGATCTCACCCGAACCGCCAAGGGCAAGAAAAAGGAGTTCGTCTTCAGGGGTGTAATTTTTCTTCAAGAGGTTGCGCGCTCCGCAAGGATGGCTAGGCCGTCGAGTGTAAGATCGCTGTCGACGGCGTCGAAAAGGTCGGTATGTTCATCGAATAGCAGAGCAAGTCCACCGGTGGCCACGACCCGTGCCGGGCGCCCGATCTCACGCTTCATGCGTTCGACCAGCCCCTCGATCAGCGATACATAACCCCAAAATACGCCAATCAGCATCTGCTCTTCTGTATTGCGGCCAATCACGCTGTCCGATGTGGGTTTATCTATAGCTATGCGCGGCAGCTTCGCAGTGTTGCCCACAAGCGCGTCGAGCGACAGGTTGATACCTGGTGCAATGATACCGCCCTTATAGGCTCCATTGAAATCAACTGCGTCGAAGGTCGTCGCCGTGCCGAAATCCACCACGATCAAATCGCCTTCATACTTCTCATGCGCGGCGAGAGCGTTGAGCGCACGGTCCGCCCCGAGCGAACTGGGCTGTTCAATGTCGAGTTCGAAGCCCCACTCTGCCCCAGCCTGCCCTGCGATGATGGGATCGACGCCGAAATATTTCTGGGACAGTACCGTCAAATTGTGAATCGAGCGCGGGACTACCGAGCCGATGATGATATGTGTCACCTGATCGCGTGCGTAGCCTTCGAGTTTCAGCAACTGAAGTAGCCAGACTGCATATTCATCGCCGGTGCGGCGAGCATCGGTGGCGATGCGCCAGCGAGCCTTCACTTCCCGCCCATCGAACAAGGCGAAGACCACGTTGGTATTTCCGACATCGGCTGCGAGCAACATCGCTCAGCTCTCCTCGTTTGCGAGCATCACATCGCCTGCATGGATGACACGCTCTTCCCCGCCCGCCAAGAGCAGGCGCAGCATGCCGTCCCCGGTCAAGCCTCCGAATGCGCCGATAATCGGTTTCTCGCCGGGCGGATGCACATTGAGCTGTGTACCGCGAGGATGCGCTGCGCTTTCCCAACGGCGAACCAGAGAATCGAGACCAAATGCGCGCCAACGTTCGAGCTCGCGGTCAAAGCTGGTGGCAAGCGAAAGAGCGAATGCATCCCGGTCCGGAGCCGGACCATATGAAGAGAGCGCCACCGTCCGCCTGTCCGGCAAATCCGGGGCTGCGGCGAGATTTACTCCGATACCTACCACAACTGCGTCACCCTCGCGCTCGAGCAGAATACCGGCGAGCTTCGCTCCCGCCAGCATGAGATCGTTGGGCCATTTGAGCGACAGGCCACTAGGGTTGGCTACAAGCGGTACAACCACTTCATATAATGCCACTCCAGCTAGTAACGCGAGGGTTGCTGGCGGCGGGTCGCGATCATGTGGTCGAACCACGGTAGACCCCATGAAATTACCATGTCCGTCGAACCATGCCCGACCCAGACGCCCGCGCCCGGCGGTCTGACGATCGGCGACTAGCCAAGCCCCCTCGGCAACGGCCTCACCGGCACGCAGTGCAGCAGCGAGGTCGGCGTTGGTGCTACCGGTTTCAGGGACCGTGTGGATCAAGCCGCGTAGAACAGCGCCTGCGCTGCCAGATCTGCCAGATTGCCCAACCACGGTGTCAGCAAATAGCCAAGTGGCGAGATCACCAGCACGCTGAGACCCAGAACCACCCAATGCGATACCGGAGCCTTTGCCGGACCAGCAACCTTCGGCTCGTCGAAGAACATCACCTTGACGAACTTGATATAATAGAAAGCGCCGATCACACTGGCGGCGATACCGATAGCCGCCAGAGCTACCATATCTGCCTGTACGGCGGCCTGGAACACGACGAACTTGCCCCAGAAGCCGAACAACGGCGGGATACCGGCCAAGCTGAACATCATTGCAAGGAGACACCATGCCAATGCCGGGCTGGTAGTCGAAAGTCCTGAAATGTCGTCGAAGGTAGCGAGCGCCTTACCATCAGCATCACGCAGCATCAGCAGCGCAACGAAGCTCCCAAGGGTCATGAAGACGTAAATGAAGAGGTAGACCAGCACGGCCGACATACCTTCCGGTGTAGCTGCGGCAAGCCCGATGAGGATAAAGCCCACGTTGTTGATCGATGAATAGGCAAGCAACCGCTTGAGGTTCTGCTGGCCAATCGCGCCCAGAGCACCGACCACGATGGAAGCAAGCGCTGCAAAGATGACGATTTGCTGCCACGCCTCGACCTGACCACCGAAAGGGCCGGTGGCCATGCGGACCAGCATCGCTACGGCTGCCACCTTGGGCGCGCTGGCAAAAAAGGCCGTAACCGGCGTGGGCGCACCTTCGTAAACGTCGGGCGTCCACATATGGAATGGCACGGCAGAAATCTTGAAGGCGAGACCCGCGAGCACGAAAACCACGCCAAACATCGCTCCGGTCGGGAAGTCCGACGAAAACGCTGCCCGGATACCCTCGTAATTGGTGGTACCGGAGAAGCCATAAACCAGGCTTACACCGTAAAGAATGATACCTGATGCCAGTGCGCCCAGGACAAAATACTTGAGACCTGCCTCGCTCGACCGATCATCGCGCCGCGCGAAGCTCGCGAGGACATAAGAAGACAGGCTCGACATCTCGAGACCGATGTAGAGGGTCATCAGGTCGGTAGCTGAAACCATCATGCCCATCCCGACCGCGTTGAACAGCATCAGCACGGGATATTCGCCGCGATATTCGCCACGCGCATCGAAATAGCGCGGAGCGACGATAAGGCAGGCGATGGTCGCGACATAAACGAGGCTCTTGGCGAAAACCGCAAAGCCGTCGGCCAGGAACAGACCGCCAAACGCGCTCCCCGCCACCCCGTCATCGAACAACGAAAAGTTGAAAGACAGAGCGCCGAATAGCGCAGCGACAGCGGCAATGGTAATAGCGCGGGCGGCCTTTTCACCGGTCCATGCTGTAACCAGCAGCAGCACGAGCCCAGCGAGCGACAGACCGATTTCGGCGCCGGTAAGGTATAGAGAGGTAGAGTAGGACATTAGTGCTCTCCCTCCCCTTCATGGCTTGGCTCTACGTAATTTGCCGCCTGCGTGCGAGGCGCGCCTACTTCAAGCGCGCTGTCATAACGTGGAGCTACACTGGCAAGACGGGTTTCAAGAGCGGCAATATCCTGACGCATGGGGGCTAGGAAGCTTTCCGGATAGATGCCCATCCACAGCACGGCGGCCGCGATCGGAGCAAGCATAGCCCATTCTCGGGCGTTTAGATCGGGCATTGCGGCGGCATCGGCGTTCTTCTGCAGGCCGAATGCGACGCGGCGGTAGAGATACAGCATATACCCTGCACCCAGGATAATCCCGGTGGTGCAAACCAGCGTGACAAAGGTCGAGACTTCGTAAATGCCGGCCAGTGCCAGGAACTCGCCGACGAAGTTGCTCGTCCCAGGAAGACCGATCGAGGCCATGGTGAAGAGCAGAAAGAACAGAGCGTATTTAGGCATATTGATGCTGAGGCCGCCATAACGCGCGATCTCACGCGTGTGCAGCCGGTCGTAAATTACACCGACACAAAGGAACAGCGCACCGGAGACAAGGCCGTGTCCCAGCATTACCATCATTGCGCCTTCGAGACCTTGTACGTTGAAGGCGAACAGACCCACCGTCACGATCGCCATGTGGGCGACCGACGAATAGGCGATCAGCTTCTTCATGTCTTCCTGCACCAGCGCGACAAGGGAGGTGTAAATAACCGCCACCATGGACAGGGCGAAGATCACCCACGCCAGGTCAGCACTTGCATCGGGGAACATGGGCAGGCTGAAGCGGATGAAACCATAACCACCGAGTTTCAGCAGGACGCCGGCAAGGATCACGGAACCTGCAGTCGGCGCCTGCACGTGCGCGTCGGGCAACCAGGTGTGTACCGGCCACATCGGCATCTTCACCGCAAAACTGGCAAAGAAGGCAAGCCACAGCCACAGCTGGGCATCGACCGGAAAATCGTACTGCATCAAAGCGGGAATTTCGGTCGTCCCCGCCTCGTTCACCATCCAAAGCATGGCGATCAGCATCAGCACCGAGCCGAGTAGCGTGTAGAGGAAGAACTTATACGAGGCGTAGATCCGGTTATCGCCGCCCCACACGCCGATGATCAGGTACATCGGGATGAGGCCAGCCTCGAAGAAGATGTAGAACAGGAAAAGGTCCTGGGCGGCGAAAACGCCGATCATCAGCACTTCCATCAGCAGAAAGGCTGCCATGTATTCGCCGACGCGCTTGGTAATCGAATCCCAGCTGGCAAGGATGCAGATTGGCATCAGGAAAACACTGAGCATAATCAGCATCAACGCGATGCCGTCGATGCCGAGTGCATACTGGAAGCCTGCGAAGATCTGCGCACGTTCGGTAAACTGCCACTGCGCACCACCGATGTCGTAGTTGAGCCACAGCAGAACACCCAGCGCGAGGTCGATCAACGTCGCTAGCAACGCGGCCATGCGCGCCGTCGAGGCGTTCACAAACAGACAGGCGATGGCCGCAACAAGCGGCACGGCGAGCATGAGCGAGAGGATGGGGAACTCCATCAGAACAGCACCCAGGTGATCGCGGCGACAAGCCCGAGCAGCATCACCAGCGCATAGCTATAAAGATATCCGGTCTGGAAGCGCTTGGCGCCGACCGAGCCCTTTTCGACGACCCAGGCAACGCCATTGGGGCCGAAGCGATCGATCGTGCCGATGTCGCCGAGCTTCCAGAACTGGCGGCCCAGCCAGAAGGCGGGGATCACGAAAAGATAATGGTAGAGCTCGTCGAAATACCACTTGTTGTAAAAGAAGCGGTAAACCGGGCCGAGCTGTTCGGCTGCTTTGCCAGGGATCGAGGTGTCCTTGATGTAAGCAAGCCATGCGGCAAGCAGACCAAGAAGCATCACGACAGTCGCCGTCAGCTTCACCCATGTCGGCACCGCATGGAGGCCGTGGATGAGGTTCTCGTTAAAATAGATGGAACCGGCCCAGAACGCTCCGTTCACAGCACCCGAAGAGCCGTCGATGAAAGCATCCTTGAACACATAACCGGCGAGCACCGCACCAATCGACAGCACACCCAGCGGGATCAGCATTGAGATCGGGCTTTCATGCGGATGATAGCCTGCAGTCCCCGCCTCGTAGTTTGGCGAAGGCACGGCGTGTGTTACGTCCTCGCCAGCATCTTCCTGCTTGGGCGCATTATGCTCGTCCGGCTCGTCATGCCCGTCGTGGACCGCGTGCTGGATATGATGGCTGTCTGCCCAACGCGGCTTGCCCCAGAAGGTAAGGAACATGAGGCGCCAGCTGTAGAAACTGGTCAGCAGCGCGGCGAGCGCTCCCATCCAGAAGGCGAAGTTGCCAAGCTCGGTCCCGCGCGCAAACGCCGCTTCGAGAATGGCGTCTTTCGAATAGAAGCCGGCAAAGCCGAACACGTAGAGGACCCCGACCCCGGTGATCGCCAGCGTACCGGCCATCATCGCCCAGAAGGTTAGCGGAATTTCCTTACGAAGACCGCCATAATAGCGCATGTCCTGCTCGTGGTGCATCGCATGGATTACCGAGCCGGCGCCCAGGAACAGCAGCGCCTTGAAGAAGGCGTGCGTGAACAGGTGGAACATCGCCGCCCCGTATGCGCCCACGCCGGCGGCGAAGAACATGTAACCCAGCTGCGAACAGGTGGAGTAAGCGATGACACGCTTGATGTCCCACTGCGTCGTACCGACGGTTGCGGCGAAAATACAGGTAGCGGCGCCGATGAAGGTCACCATGGCGAGCGCAACCGGCGCGGTCTCGAACATGGGAGACAGACGGCAGACCATGAACACACCTGCGGTAACCATGGTCGCGGCGTGGATCAGCGCGGAGACCGGGGTCGGACCCTCCATCGCGTCGGGGAGCCATGTGTGCAGGCCGAGCTGTGCCGATTTGCCCATCGCGCCGATGAAGAGGAGGATGCAGAGCACATCCATCGTCTGCACCCGGAGACCGAGGAAGCCGATTGTCGCTCCGCTCATTCCCGGCGCGGCAGCGAGGATTTCAGGGATCGAGACGGTCCCGAATACCCAGAAAGTCCCGAATATACCCATCATGAAGCCAAGGTCGCCAACGCGGTTGACTACGAAGGCCTTGATTGCAGCGGCGTTAGCGCTCGGTTTCTTGAACCAGAAACCGATCAGCAAATAGCTGGCGAGACCCACGCCTTCCCAACCGAAGAACATCTGCACGAGGTTATCGGCCGTCACCAGCATCAGCATGGCGAAGGTGAAAAGCGAGAGATAGGCGAAGAACCTGGGCTGGCCCGGGTCTTCCTCCATATAGCCCCAGCTATAGAGGTGGACGAGCGCCGAGACGGTAGTGATGACCACCAGCATTACCGCAGTCAAAGTATCAACCCGTAGCGCCCAGTCGAAGGACAGCGCTCCCGATTGTACCCACGTCAGAACCGGAACGACATCAGCCTCTGCGCTGCCATTTACGAACCCCAGAAAAATCGGCCAGCTCAAGGCGCAGGCGACAAACAGCGAACCGGTCGTGATCGCTTTCGCGAAAACGCTCGGCGCGCCCTTGTTGACGAGACCCGCCACGATCGCGGCGAGCAGCGGCAGAAAGACGATGAGGAGAATGGAGGTCTGCACGGATGCTTATCCCTTCATCCGGTTGGCATCGTCGACTGCGATCGTGCCGCGGCCACGGAAGTAGATGACGAGGATCGCAAGTCCGATCGCCGCTTCACCCGCGGCAACGGTCAGTACGAACATGGCAAAGACTTGCCCCACCAGATCGCCGAGGAAGGCACTGAACGCCACGAGGTTGATATTCACCGCCAGCAGAATGAGTTCGATGGCCATCAGGATAACAATGATGTTCTTCCGGTTGAGGAAGATACCGAGAACGCCCAGTACGAACAGGATCGCACTGACGATGACATAGTGTTCGATACCGATCACAGTTCGACCCCCTTACCGACGGTGGGCTGCTTCATTTGCGTCGCTTCATCTGGATTGCGGCGGTTCTGCTTGCCGATATCCTGATGACCGCGCTTGGTCTTGGGCGGTCGGTGCGTCAACACGATCGCACCGATCATCGCGACCAGCAGGATGAGGCCCGCTGCTTCGAACAGGAAAAGGTATTTGGTGTAGAGCAGTGCACCGATCGCGCCCGTATTGCTTTCCAGCATGGCAGGTGCGTCACTCGCCATCGGAGTGCCGAGTTCGATCGCGCCAACCTGATAGGCACCGATGCCCAGCACCAGTTCGGCAAGCAACACCAGAGCGATAACGATACCAAGCGGGAAGTTTCTTACGAACCCAGCGCGCAATTCGGCCACATCGATGTCGAGCATCATGACCACGAAGAGGAACAGCACCGCGACAGCGCCAACATAGACGATGACAAGCAGCATCGCGATGAATTCCGCGCCCACCAGCACCATGAGGCCGGCCGCGTTGAAGAATGCAAGGATGAGCCACAGCACCGAGTGCACGGGATTGCGTGCCGTGATCACCATCACGGCCGATGCAATGACGAGCACCGCAAACATGTAAAAGGCGATAGTCTGTATCATGTTGCCCCGGATTCGGTTGCGGCGCGGTTAGCGGTAGGGTGCGTCGGCTTCAAGGTTCGCGGCGATGGCCCGCTCCCACTTGTCACCATTGGCGAGCAGCTTGGCCTTGTCGTAAAGCAGCTCCTCGCGCGTTTCGGTTGCATATTCGAAGTTCGGACCCTCGACGATCGCATCTACCGGGCAGGCTTCCTGGCAGAAGCCGCAATAGATGCACTTGGTCATGTCGATGTCGTAACGTGTAGTGCGGCGGCTGCCGTCCTCGCGAGGTTCGCTCTCGATGGTAATAGCCAGCGCCGGACACACTGCCTCGCATAGCTTGCAGGCGATGCAGCGTTCCTCGCCATTGGGGTAACGGCGCAGCGCATGCTCACCGCGGAAACGCGGAGACAGCGGGTTCTTCTCGAACGGATAGTTGATCGTCACCTTGGGCTTGAAGAAATACTTCAGCGTGAGGGCATGTGCCTTCACGAATTCCCACAGGGTGAACGATTTTATGAGGTGCGCGACCGTACTCATGCGGCGGCTCCATAGTGGCCGGTGGCCATGAGCCAACCGGAAATGAGAACGACGAACAGCAGGCTGATCGGCAAAAATACCTTCCAACCCAGACGCATGAGCTGATCGTAACGATAACGCGGGACGGTCGCCATGACCCAGCTGAACATGAAGAAGAAGAAGAACGCCTTCAGCAACAGCCAGACGATGCCCGGCACGTAATAAAGCGGGGCCCAATCAATCGGTGGCAGCCATCCGCCAAAGAACAGCAGCGCGTTGAGCATGCACATCAGCAGGATGTTGGCGTATTCGCCCAGCCAGAAGAGGGCGAAGCTCATCGAGCTGTATTCGGTCTGGTAACCCGCGACGAGCTCGCTTTCGGCCTCCGTCAGGTCGAAGGGCACACGCTGCGTTTCCGCGAGGCTGGAGATGAAGAACATGACCCACATCGGGAAGAGCAACAGGTTGAAAACATAGCCGTTGACGATCCCGAAACCGTGCCCCTTCTGCGCCATGACGATCTCGTTCAAGTTGAACGTCCCGGCATAGAGCACCACGCTGACGAGAATGAAGCCGATCGAGACTTCATAGCTGATCATTTGCGCAGCGGCGCGCATGGCGGAAAAGAACGGGTATTTCGAGTTCGACGCCCAACCGGCCATCACCACGCCGTAAACCGACAGTGAACTGATCGCGAGGATGTAGAGGAGGCCGACGTTGATATTGGCCAGCACAGCGGTCGCGCTGAACGGAATCACCGCCCATGCCGCAAGCGCCACCGTGAAGGTGACAATCGGCGCTAGGATGAAGATGCCCTTATTCGCCGCGCTGGGGATGATGGTTTCCTGCAGGAAAACCTTCAGGCCGTCGGCAAAACTCTGCAGCAAACCGAATGGCCCGACTACGTTAGGGCCGCGCCGCAAATTGATCGCCGCCCACACCTTGCGGTCGACATAAATAATCATGGCCACCGCCAGCATCAGCGGCAGCGCGATGAGCAGAATGCCGGAAATGGTGGCGACACCCCACGCCCATTCGTAGCTCATTCCGAGGGATTGGAAGAAATCGGTCATTCCGCAGCCTCCGCCAGTTCGCCGCCATGGAGGAGTTCTGCCGAGCAGCGATGCATCACATCGCTGGCGCGAGCGATCGGGTTGGTGAGGTAGAAATCCTTGATCGGATACGCACTGATCGTACCCTCGGCAGTTGCCTTCTCATCCGCTTTCGGCAGCCCACCAAGATCCGCGAGACCTTCCTCCCCGAGCGCAGGAACTTCAGCAATCATTGCCGACTGCAACTGAGCGAAACTGTCGAAACCGACTTCGACCTTCAGTGCATCCGCCAGCGCGCGCAGAATCGTCCAGTCCTCGCGTGCGTCACCTGGCGCGAAGACGGCCTTTTCGGCAAATTGCACACGGCCTTCGGTGTTGACGTAGGTGCCATCCTTTTCGGCGTAACTCGCGCCCGGCAGGATGATATCCGCCGCATGCGCGCCCTTGTCGCCGTGATGGCCGATATAAATCTTCAGCGCATCGGCGAAGGGTTCGAAATCCATTTCATCCGCACCGAGGCTTATCACCACTTTGGGTTTTGCCTCGACGATATCCTTCATCCCGCCCTTTTGGGCGTAGCCGAGCATGAGACCGCCCATACGCGCAGCAGAGAAGTGCAGCACGTTGAAGCCATTCCAGCCACCACGGACCAACTGGAACTGGTCGGCGAAGCGCAGGCCTGCTCCAAGCGCACCTTGCGCCAGGGCGGCACCACCCATGATGATAGCCGGACGCTCGGCGGAATTGAACACTTCGGCCACTTCATCGGGAAGATCGCCCAGTACCGATAGCTCGTCGCCAAGGAATACCGCCGGATATGTCGTGTCCCAGAAGGGGCCGACGACGAAAACCTTGGCACCGCGTTTCACCGCCTTGCGGAGACGCACGTTCACGAGCGGCGCTTCCCAGCGGATATGGCTGCCCACGATCAGGATGGCATCGGCGGTCTCGATCCCGGCAAAGGTCGAATTGAAATTGACCGCTGCGAGGTTCGATACGTCGTAATCCATCCCCGTCTGACGCCCTTCAAGCAAGGTCGAACCGCACGCCTTGAGCAGCGCCTTGGCGGCGAACATCGTTTCGCAATCGACCATGTCTCCAGCGATCGCGGCTATGTCCTTGCCCGGCTTGGCTTTGGCGATGGCCTTAAACGCCTTGTCCCAACTCGCCTCCTGGAGCTTCCCGCGCCCTTTTCCCGATTTCTGGCGCATGAATACCTTGTCGAGACGGCGACGCGAAAGGCCGTCTATCTGGTAGCGCGCCTTGTCCGAGATCCATTCCTCGTTGACATCGTCGTTGATCCGCGGAAGCGCGCGCATCACTTCGCGCCCACGGCTGTCGAGGCGGATGTTCGCGCCGACGGCATCGGATACGTCGATGCTGAGCGTCTTCTTGAGCTCCCACGGACGTGCCTCGAATGCATAGGGGCGCGAAGTGAGTGCACCGACCGGACACAAGTCGATCACATTGGCAGACAGTTCGTGCTCAGCAGCCTGTTCGAGATAAGTCGTGATTTCCATGTCTTCGCCGCGACCCAGCGCGCCGATTTCGTCAACGCCGGCGATTTCTTCGCTGAAGCGTACGCAACGGGTGCAGTGGATGCAGCGGGTCATGATCGTCTTGATCAGCGGGCCCATATACTTCTCGGTCACGGCTCGCTTGTTCATCGTGTAGCGCGTCGCGCCACGACCATAGGCGATCGACTGGTCCTGCAGATCGCATTCGCCGCCCTGATCGCAGATCGGGCAATCGAGCGGATGATTGATGAGAAGGAACTCCATCACCCCTTCCCGCGCGGTTTTGACCATCGGAGTATCCGTGCGGATTTCCTGCCCGTCCGTTGCGGGCAGCGCGCAGCTTGCCTGCGGCTTGGGCGGTCCGGGCTTTACCTCGACCAGGCACATGCGGCAGTTGCCGGCGATGCTCAGCCGCTCGTGATAGCAGAAGCGCGGAATTTCCTTGCCCGCAAGCTCGCAGGCCTGAAGGACGGTCGCGCCTTCCGGGACTTCGATTTCCTGTCCGTCTACGGTGACTTTAGGCATTCTCAGGAACCTTGAAGTTGGGCCGGAGGCATTGCCGTCAGCAGGCGATAATACGCTTCTGCGATGGCTGCTCTCACGTTTACGGGATTGATTTCGATAGACACGCCTTCGGGAAGGCACGGGCCAAAATCGGTGGCCATCTGCCGGATTGCGGCGATTTCGCCCTTTGTGCCGACCCGCGTTTCGTCCAGAAACTGGTAAGCTGTCTGCGGATGATTGGCCACATAGCAATAGGCGAATTCATGAATGGAGCGGATCTCTTCGGGCGCTTGCGACGGCAAAATCACAGCCTTGCGGATTTCTTCCTCGTCCATCAGGTTCAGCAGCCCTTCCGCCACCGAACCTCGCACATGGTTGCGGAGCATCGATGCACTGACGAAGTTGCCCATGCATCGGTTGGTGTTGCGATGAAAAAGCTCGGAAAAAGCCGCGTCTTCTTCCTTGGATCCCGGTGACGAAGTGATGAAGGTAATCGATTGATGATGTTTCGCATCGGCCAGACAAACGCCAAGGCGGCGGATCATGATCCAGTACTCGGCTTCACTCGCAGTAGTCGGGGCAGAGGAGAAACCTGAAGTTCCGGGCGATAGCTGCGCATATGCAGGCGTGGCGAATGCTAGCCCAAAGGCAAAGAGGAGAAGGAGGCGCTTCATTCCGCAGCCTCCGCGAACTGTGCGTTATGCTCTTCGATCCGCCGCTCGAGTTCCGGGCGGAAATGCCGGATGAGGCCCTGGATCGGCCAGGCGGCAGCGTCACCCAGCGCGCAGATGGTGTGTCCTTCGACCTGTTTGGTGACCTGCTGGAGCATGTCGATTTCCTCGATCGCCGCGTCGCCGGTCCGCAGGCGCTCCATCATACGCCACATCCAGCCCGTACCTTCACGGCAGGGCGTGCATTGGCCACAGGACTCGTGCTTGTAGAAATAGCTGATACGACTGATCGCGCGGACGATGTCGGTCGACTTGTCCATGACGATTACACCCGCCGTACCGAGGCCAGAGCCGAGATCTTTCAACCCGTCGAAGTCCATCGGCGCATCCCAGATCTGCTCTGCCGGGACCAGAGGGACCGAAGAGCCGCCAGGGATCACAGCAAGCAAATTGTCCTTGCCGCCGGTGATGCCGCCGCAATGCTTCTCTATCAGTTCGCTGAATGGAATGGAGAGTGCTTCCTCGACCACGCAGGGCTTGTTCACGTGCCCGCTGATCTGGAACAGCTTGGTACCCTTGTTGTTTTCGCGTCCGAAGCTGGCGAACCAGCTTGCACCGCGACGAAGGATTGTCGGGACGACGGCAATTGATTCTACATTGTTGACTGTAGTCGGACAGCCGTAAAGGCCCGCGCCTGCCGGGAACGGAGGCTTGAGGCGGGGTTGCCCCTTCTTGCCCTCAAGGCTTTCGATCATCGCGGTTTCTTCGCCGCAGATGTAGGCGCCCGCACCGCGGTGCAGGAAAACATCGAAATCGTAACCGGACTTGGCGGCGTTCTTGCCAATCAGGCCTGCATCATATGCCTCGTCGATAGCGGCCTGCAGCGTCTCGGCCTCGCGGATGTATTCCCCGCGAATGTAGATGTAGGCAGCCCTCGCCCGCATGGCGTAACCGGAAACCAGCGCACCTTCGATCAGCTTGTGCGGATCGTGACGAATAATTTCCCTGTCTTTGCAAGAACCTGGCTCGGATTCGTCAGCATTGATGACAAGAAAACTCGGGCGGCCGTCCTTGCTTTCCTTCGGCATGAACGACCATTTCAGGCCGGTCGGGAAGCCAGCACCGCCGCGCCCGCGAAGGCCAGAGGCCTTCACTTCCTCGATGATGTTGTCGTGCCCGCGAGCGATCAGGGCCTTGGTATCGTCCCAGTCGCCACGCTGCTGCGCTGCCTTCAGGCCCCAGTCCTGGAAGCCGTAGAGGTTGGTAAATATACGATCCTTGTCAGCAAGCATCAGAAGCCTCCCCCGAACACGAGGATTGCTGCGACAATCAGGATTGCGAGCAGTGCGACTGTCTTGATGACACCCTTCAGCACTTTCCAGGCAATCACGACCGCAAGGATCGTGAGGATGATCGTGATGATCGAGCTATCCATCACCATTCACTCCGGTAATCGTGATTTTCTTCGGTCATCTTCTCGAGCGAACTTAGCGCATTGGCTGGTTCGCTGGTGTGACGACCGGGCTCCTGCGTGCCAGTCTTCGGTTGTTCGCCCTTCGCCAAGGCATCAAGGATGGAATCAAGACGCTCGGGCGTGAGATCTTCGTAATTGTCGTCATTGATCTGGACCATCGGCGCGGTGGCGCAATTACCCATGCATTCCACTTCGGTGAGGGTCCAGAGGCCGTCGTCGGAAACGCGGCCTTTCTCCATGCCGCGTTTCTTGCAAGTCTCGAACAATCCGTCCGAACCGCGCAGCATGCAGGGCGTCGTGCCGCAGACCTGGACGTGGAATTTGCCCACCGGCTTGAGGTTGTACATAAAATAGAAGGTCGCAACCTCGAGCACGCGGATGACCGGCATATCGAGATAGTCGGCGACATATTCGATTACCGGCAGCGGCAGCCAGCCCTGCGTATCGGTTTCTTCGCCGACCTGTCGCTGGGCAAGATCAAGCAGCGGCATTACCGCCGAGCGCTGGCGCCCTTCGGGATAACGCGCAATCGCCTTGTCCGCCTTCGCGCGGTAGCTTTCGGTGAACTCGAAAGCACCCCAGCGCTCGCGCAGTTCGGGAGTATCGGCTGCGGGGTTACGGTCGGCCATTAGCGGTCGCACTCCCCGAACACGACGTCGATGGCACCAAGGATGGCGGTGGCATCGGGTAGCATGTGACCCTTCGACATGAAATCCATAGCTTGCAGATGGCTGAAGGCCGTCGGACGAATCTTGCAGCGATAGGGTTTGTTCGACCCGTCGCTGACCAGGTAGACGCCGAATTCGCCTTTCGGACTTTCGGTAGCCACGTAAACTTCGCCCGCGGGCACGTGGAAGCCCTCGGTATAGAGCTTGAAGTGGTGGATCAGCGCTTCCATCGACTGCTTCATCTCGGCGCGCTTAGGCGGAGCAACCTTGCGGTCGTCGCTAGCGACCGGCCCTGATGGCATATCGCGTAGGCACTGCTTGATGATCTTCGCGCTTTCGTAAACTTCCTTCACGCGCACCACGAAGCGGTCGTAACAATCCGAATTGGTGCCGACCGGAATGTCGAACTCCATACGGTCGTAAACATCGTAAGGTTGCGACTTGCGCAAGTCCCAAGGAATGCCCGCGGCACGAATCATCGGGCCGGAGAAGCCCCAGGCCACGGCATCATCCTTGCTTACGACAGCGATATCGACGTTACGCTGCTTGAAGATGCGGTTATCGAGCACGAGGCTCATCGCGTCTCCGAAGAGTTCGGGCAGCCGGGTGTCGAGCCATTCGCCGATATCGACGAGCAGCTTTTCGGGTACATCCTGGTGCACTCCGCCGGGGCGGAACCACGCGCTATGCATCCGGGCGCCACTCGCGCGCTCGAAGAAATTCATGCAGTCCTCGCGCAGTTCGAACACCCACAGGTTCGGAGTCATCGCGCCTACGTCCATGACGTGCGCGCCGATGTTGAGCATGTGGTTGCAGATGCGGGTCAGTTCGGCGAACAGGACGCGAAGATACTGCGCTCGCTCGGGCACCTCGACATTGAGCAGCTTTTCGATCGCGAGGACATAGCTGTGCTCCTGGCATAGCGGACTGCAGTAATCGAGCCGGTCGAAATAGGGCAGCGCTTGCAGATAGGTCTTATGCTCGATCAGCTTTTCAGTGCCGCGATGCAACAGGCCGACATGGGGGTCGATCCGCTCGATGATTTCGCCATCCAGTTCCATGACCATGCGCAACACACCGTGCGCTGCGGGATGCTGGGGCCCGAAGTTGATCGTGTAATTGGTGATCGTTTCGTCGCCGGTGGTCGGCGATTCCTCGATGTGCAATGCACTACTCATGCGCAGATCCAGTTGCCGGAATAGTTTTGCGAATTGCCTGCCGCGTCGGTCACGACGACATTGGCCGGGCGGCTCTGGCCCTCGCCAGCAGCCGGCGCAACCTGGATGGAGAAGCCTTCGCCCGTAAATGTTGTACCCGACTTGATGCCAGCCAGACCGCCAGGTCCCGCATCCGTCATGACCAGCGTATCGCCAACGCGGACAACCGCCTTGCCGGGAAGAGTGGGTTCCTTCATTCCGGCTGCAATAATCATTTCCTGATTTCCGACCATGAAGGTGCAACCGCCTTCGCGGGGCCCCAGATTTACCCCACCGATATCGCCAAGGCGCTGAAGCTGGGTAAGGTTCGCGTCAGAAGGAGGTGCGGCCACCGCAACGTTCGGTGCGTTTGGATCGGGCTGCGAGGGATCGAGTTGGGTCCCAGCTTCTTGCTGACCGATACGGTTCGCAAAGTCGTCAGCACTTTCCTGCTCTCCTGCAGGTTCCTGCGAGCAAGCGGCGAGTGCCAAGATCGAAAGCGGCAAGATTACCAAACGCATTACTTGTCACCCTTCTTCTTGACTTGAGATTTGCTCTTCACAGGAGCTTTTTTCCGAGCAGTCTTTTTCTTCAGAGGCTGTGTCGCAGCTGCTGTATCTTTGGCTTTGCCTTTGCGCTTGGCACGATCCGGCTGATCTTCGGTAGGCGCAGGAGCAGGAATGCTCTCGCCCGCGTCCTCTTCGGCCGGGGCTCCTGCGCTGACCTTATCGGTTGCCTTTTCGTCAGTGTCCTTACCCGCTCCGGTATCGGAGGGCTTCTCCGTAACTTTGGGATCATCGACCGGTGATGTACTTGCCTTCTCGTCACCCGGAAGGACGTAATCCGCACCTTCCCATGGGCTCATGAAATCGAACTGGCGGAGATCCTGGGCAAGTTCGACGGGTTCGTAGACAACGCGCTTTTCGTCTTCGGAATAGCGCAGCTCTACATAGCCAGTGAGGGGGAAGTCCTTGCGGAAGGGGTGCCCCTCGAAGCCGTAATCAGTCAGGATGCGGCGCAGGTCGGTATTTCCATCGAACAATACGCCATACATGTCGAACACTTCACGTTCGAGCCAGCCCGCATTCGGCCATAGAGTCGTGACGGTCGGCACCGGCGTATCTTCAGATGCAGTGCACTTGACCATGATGCGGCTGTTCTTCGTCAGGCTCAAGAGCATGTAGACGACCTCGAACCGTTCCGCACGGCCCGGATAGTCGACTCCGGCAATTTCCATCAACTGCTGGTAGTCATGAGCATCACGCAGGATACGCAGGGCATCTTCGACCGAGGCGCGATGCACCGTGAGCAGGAGCTCGCCATGCTCTTCATGAGCCTCGACAAGATGTTCCCCGAGCGCACCCGAAAGCGTGCTGGCCAGCCCGTCGATCTGGGTAAAGCGGGGCGCGGAATGAAGTGTAGCCATCGCCTGTTCCCTCAACGCTCGATCGTACCGACGCGGCGAATCTTCCGCTGCAACTGCATCACTCCATAGAGCAGCGCTTCGGCGGTCGGCGGACAGCCAGGAACATATATGTCGACCGGTACGATCCGGTCGCAGCCGCGCACAACACTGTAGCTATAGTGGTAATAGCCACCGCCATTGGCACAGCTGCCCATCGATATGACGTACTTAGGCTCTGACATCTGGTCATAGACCTTGCGCAGTGCGGGTGCCATCTTGTTGCACAACGTACCGGCAACGATCATCACGTCGCTCTGGCGCGGGGACGCGCGCGGGGCGACGCCGAAACGCTCCATGTCGTAACGCGGCATGTTGACGTGAATCATCTCGACAGCACAGCAGGCGAGGCCGAAGGTCATCCACCACAGCGAGCCGGTGCGGGCCCACTGGAACAGGTCTTCGGTCGAAGTAACAAGGAAGCCCTTGTCATTCACTTCGGTCTGGAGCGCATTGAAATAATCCGCATCGGGCTGGCGCACTTCGCCGGGCCTTGCTGCAGGAGCGAGGGTCTGGGGGGTGTTCATGTCGTTACTCCCACTCCAGCGCGCCGACTTTCCAGGCGTAGGCGAAGCCGACGATCAGTTCGCCGAGGAATACCATCATGGTGATCCAGCCCGGCCAACCGGTCAGGTCGAGGCTGACCGCCCAGGGAAAGAGGAAAGCCGCTTCGAGGTCGAAGATGATGAAGAGGATAGCAACGAGATAGAAACGCACATCAAATTGGCTGCGCGGATCCTCGAATGCGGGAAAGCCGCACTCGTACTCGCTGTACTTCTCCGCCGTTGGCTGGTGCGCCCCGGTCAGGCGCGAGACACCCATCGGCAGGAATACGAACAGGGCTGAAAGTCCCGCCGCTATAAACAGGAAGATCAGGATCGGAAGATATTGTTCGAGGTCGACCACGTATGATTCCGTCTGGGTGATGTTTGCGGGCCCGCCTCTAGGCCTCTCGCCAGAATGGTGCAAGGGCCAGACAGGCAGAGATTCGGGCGATTGTCACCTTGGCGATTGAATGCCTGTTAACATGTTGCCAACATGGCTGAATGAGGGATTCTTGCGAAGGGGGTAATTCCGGATGATCAAACAAGCTGTTTCGGGCGCTGCGCTGGCCGCGTCGCTGCTTCTCGCCGCACCGCTCGCCGCAAAAAACATCACTGCCGATGTCTCCCAGATTGCGGAATTGCTGCACGAAGAAGGCTATCGGGCCACAATCGAGGGAGAAGGTGGCGATCACCATATTATGACCGGCATGGCAGGCTATAATTTCCTGATCCTGCCCTTCGACTGCGAGGAGGATGGTACGGGCTGCAAGTCAGTTCAGTTCTATACCGCGTTCACACCGGAGACGAAGCCGACGCTGGAGGAGATGAATAGCTATGCAGCGGAGAACCGCTTCGGCCGCATCTATCTCGATAAAGACCGCGATCCGGTAATCGAGATGGACGTGGATCTCGAAGCCGGAGGCATGTCGAAGGAGCTCTTCATGGACAACCTTGCCTATTGGGAGGCAATCATGGTTGGCTTCGCCGAATTTGCATATAGCAAGGACGCCGATTGAGCCGGAAGCGCGTCGCTCTATTGTATTTTCAAGGAAACGATGCGGCTGGCCGCGGACGATCCCTATTTCATCATCGTTTTCACCGCCTTCCGGGTTGCAGGCCCATAGGGAGGCTTGAACCCGCCCAGCTTTGCCACGTCGATGCTGGGCTGGGTATAAACGCTTCGCGCATGGCTGAATTCACGGAAACCCTCCACACCGTGGTAACTGCCCATGCCGCTTGCGCCGACGCCGCCGAACGGTAGGTCTTCCATCGAGACGTGGAAGATCACATCGTTGACCGTCACGCCGCCGCTAATAGTCCGGGTGAGCACCTTTTCGCGTTCGCCCTTGTCTTCACCAAAATAGTAGAGACCCAACGGGCGGTCGTTCTCGTTAACATAATCGATCGCCTCGTCGATCTGACGGTAGGTTTTGACCGGCAGGACTGGTCCGAAGATTTCCTCCTGCATTGCCTTCATATCATCGGTCACTCCCTTGAGGATGGTGAGCGGCATCTTGCGCGCATTGCTGGTGCCGAAATCCTCATTGCCAGGATTGACTTCGATCACCTCGGCGCCCTTGTCGCGTGCATCGGCAACCATGTCCTGCAATCTGTCGAAGTGACGGTCGGAAACGAGGCTGGCATAGTCGTCATTCTCGAGCAGGCTCGGGTACATTTTGGCCGTGCCTTGCCACACGCCATGTATCGCCTCGTCCTGCCTGCTTTCGGGGACGTACATGTAATCGGGCGCAAGGCAGATCTGGCCCGCATTCATCATCTTCCCCAAAGCGATCCGCTCGCCCGCCTTGGCGAAATCGGCACTTTCGCCAAGGAAGACAGGGCTCTTGCCGCCGAGTTCCAACGTAACGGGCACGAGGTGCTTCGACGCGGCTTCCATCACCTTGCGACCTGTAGCTGTCGAACCTGTGAAGACCAGATGATCGAAGGGCAATTCGGAGAACGCTGCGGCAACTTCCGGTCCACCGGTGAAGACGGCGCATTCGTCGGGCGTGAAGTATTCCGCGACCAGTTCCTGCATCATCAGGCTGGTCTTGGCAGTGAATTCGCTCGGCTTGATCATCGCCCGATTACCCGCGGCGAAAACCTGCATCAATGGGCCAAAGGTAAGATTGACCGGGAAATTCCATGGGCTGAGAATGCCGATCACACCTTTCGGCTCGTAACGCAGTTCCGCCTTCGCGCCTAATAAACCAAGCGGGAACTGCACGCTGCGTCGCTCGGGCTTCGACCATTTGTCGATATGTTTCAGGCAGTATTTGCCGAAGTTCACCGTGCCCGCGATATCGGTAATCATCGATTGCATCGGAGAGCGGTTGCCGAAATCGCCGCTCATCACCTTGCACAGATCGTCGCCGTGTTCCTTGAGGAGCTTCATCGCGCGCTCTATACGGCTCTTGCGAGCTTCGATCGGTTCGGGGCGCGCTGCGGTGAACACCGCGCGCTGCTTGCGTAGGACGTCTTCCATCTCGAGCTTGCGATCGTCCGCCATCATATTCTCCCCGGGTCTATGTTGCGCTGCAGCAGCACAAGTCCTATCTCGAGTGGCAGATATTCCAGACAACAAGGACCAGCACAAGCATGAGCCAGTTCAGCGCAAACGATCCCGTCGTCATCCTGTCCTACGCACGTACCCCGATGGGCAGCATGCAGGGCGCCCTCTCCGATGCATCCGCGACGGATCTTGGCGCCACGGCGGTAAAGGCTGCGATCGAGCGTTCTGGAGTGCCAGTCGACAAGTTCGACCGCACTTACATGGGCTGCGTTCTTCCGGCCGGTCTCGGTCAGGCCCCTGCCCGCCAGGCTTCGATCAAGGCCGGTCTGCCCAAGTCGGTACAGGCGACCACGGTCAACAAGGTTTGCGGCAGCGGCATGCAGACGGTCATCATGGGTGCAGAGGCGCTCGCCAGCGGGACGATCGACTATGTCGTCGCAGGCGGTATGGAGAGCATGACCAACGCGCCCTACCTCCTGAAGAAGCATCGCAGCGGCGCGCGTATCGGCCATGACACGACCTACGACCACATGTTCCTAGACGGTCTCGAAGACGCTTACGAGGAAGGACGGGCTATGGGTAGTTTCGCCCAACGCACCGCCGACGAATACCAGATGACGCGCGAGGAAATGGACGAGTATTCTATCGAATCTCTGCGTCGGGCAAATGCCGCAATCGAAAGCGGCGCCTTTGCGAGCGAGGTAGTGCCGGTCACCGTTTCGACCCGCAAGGGCGAGGTGACGGTCGACACAGATGAGGCTCCCGGTCGTGGCAATCCCGACAAGATCCCGCAACTGCGCCCGGCTTTTGCCAAGGACGGCACCATCACGGCTGCCACCTCCTCGTCGATCTCGGACGGTGCGGCGGCGGTAGTTCTGACCCGCGAGAGCGTTGCTAAGGATAACGGCCAGCAACCAGTCGCAAGGATCGTGGCCATGTCGGCGCATGCGCAGGAACCGGCGCAATTTACCGTCGCTCCGATCGGCGCAATCCAGAAGGTGCTGGATCAGGCTGGCTGGAAAGCGGACGATGTCGACCTGTGGGAAGTCAACGAAGCCTTCGCCTGTGTCGCCATGTTCGCCATGCGGGACATCGGCATCCCGCATGACAAGATCAACGTAAACGGCGGCGGCACTGCACTCGGCCATCCTATCGGTGCCAGCGGCGCGCGTATCATCGTTACGTTGCTCAACGCGCTCAAGAGCCAGGGTAAGAAGAAGGGCGTGGCAAGCCTGTGCATCGGTGGCGGCGAAGCCACTGCCGTGGCCGTGGAAATCGTCTAGGCTTGGCGCGTAGGACACGGACGTGATTGTCCGCTCTCGCGTAACTCTCTGAAATTCCGAAAGGGGCGGCTTACAGTCGCCCCTTTTTCAATCCGTGCGACTGAAATTTTCAGGGTTCCCCGGCCCCCCAGAGGCTCTCCTGACGAACCCAGCCTTCACGTTCGCCGACAGTGAATTCGCACCAACCGTCATCGCAATCGCCCAGCCTTCCTACCACGCCCGGCTCCAATCGCCACTTCACCTTCGAAGCCTCATCATCATCTTCGTGCATGGCTGCAGGACTTTTCCCGATCACAAGTGCCCCCCGATCCGGATCGAGCAATCGTGCTGCCACCCAGCCACGGGCCCCATCGGGATCCTCGATCAACCGCCATCCTTCCATCACGCGGACCACCTTCACCGGTAGTCCCCTGCGCCGGTAGACCCAATCGATCTTGTAATCGGCGCTCGGCCCGACACGCATGTTGATCTCGTCGGCCCGGAGGCTTGCCCAATATGGAACTTCGCGATCCTGTGCTTGGGCCAATGTGGCCAACATAAGTGCCGACAGGGCAAGAATTAAACGAACTATCATGCCCTCCCCCAATACCGGGAGCCTCACTCGCTCACAAGCATTGCTTGACCCTTCCAATGCGGAAAGCGTAGCGAGTTGGATTGCATGGTAACGACATCGACATCCGCATCCGATCCCGAGAAACGTCTCAACCGGAAACCGCGTGTCGTGGTGACCCGGCGCCTCGGACCATCCGTCGAGGACCGCATGAGCGAATTGTTCGACGTGCGCACCAATGCGTCCGATATGCCGCTGACCCGTGACCAATTGCTGGAAGCGATGCAGGATTGCGACGTACTTGTGCCAACCGTTACCGACCGCATCGACGGGGAGATGATTTCGCAGGCTGGCGAGAATCTAGGCCTGATCGCCAATTTCGGTGCCGGTACGGAGCATATCGATCTGGACGCCGCCGCAAGGGCGAAGATCATGGTAACGAATACCCCGGGCGTCTTTACCGACGATACGGCCGATCTGACTATGGCCGGTATCATCGGTGTGCCGCGCAGAATCCGTGAAGGCGTGCAACTGATCCGCAGCGGCGAATGGACCGGATGGGCGCCTACCGCCATGCTTGGCCGCAAGCTCGGCGGTAAGACCCTGGGAATCGTGGGCATGGGGCGGATTGGTCAGGCGGTTGCGCACAGGGCACGGGCGTTCGGGCTCGAAATTGCCTATCATAACCGCAAGCGCCTGCCCGAGGCGATCGAACGCATGTTCGCTGCAAGCTGGGTCGAAGATCTCGATGATCTCGTCGCGCAGGCGGATATCCTTACGCTGCACTGTCCGGCCACCCCCGGAAACCATCACCTGATCGACGAACGACGTCTATCTCTGATGAAACAAGGTGCGAGCCTCATCAACACTGCGCGCGGCGACCTGGTCGACCAGGAAGCGCTTATCACGGCGCTCGAAAGCGGCCATCTCGCCGGAGCCGGACTGGATGTGTATCCGGACGAGCCGAATGTCGACGAACGCTTGATCCGGCATCCGAATGTGATGACCCTCCCCCATATCGGGAGCGCTACTCGTGAAGGCCGGGAGGATTCGGGGCACAAGGTCATCGCGAACATTCGTATGTGGGCCGATGGACACCGACCACCGGACCAGGTGCTTAGCGGTCTCGGCTGACGGCTCTTGTCCCCCGCGCGCCATGCTGTAAGCGATTGCCGTCATGGATGAATTCGCCTCGAAAATCGAAGCACTCGAGCATTTGTGGATGCGAAGCTGGGTGCAGCGTGATCGCAACCAGATGAAAGCTTTGGCCGCGCGGGATTTCATTTTCCTGTTGGGCTCAAGAAGTCCCGCGATCCTCGACCGCGCGAGCTGGCTGGAAGCAGCGACCACGCGTTTTCGCTGTTCTGGTTATCGCTTTGACGAAGTCTACGTCCGCCGCCACGGACCCACTGCGGTTTTCGCGACCCGCATGACGCTCGACGCAACCATGGGCGATCATGAATGGTCGGGCGAAACCTGGCTGATGGACTTGTGGCAGAAATCGAAGGTCAGGCGCAAATGGCGGATCGTCGAGCGTACTTTATCCCGGCCAGATACGGACGAAAAAATGCCCGATGCTATCAGATCGATGCAATTGTGGCGTTAAACCCAGCCTTAGTTTGAGCTCGCTCCGTGTCCGAGGCCAGCGCCGCTCACAGATTGTCGTGTTGCGGCATGCCCAGAACGTGGAAGCCGCCATCCACGCGGATAATCTCGCCGGTGGTGCAGGCTCCAGCGTCCGAACAAAGGTAGACTGCCGTGCCGCCCACCGCCTCCAACGTGGCGTTGGCGCGTAGCGGCGCGTTGGCCTCGGTATGCTTGAAGGTTTTGCGCGCACCGCCGATGGCCGAGCCGGCCAGCGTTTTCATCGGCCCGGGGCTGATCGCGTTGACGCGAATGCCTTCAGGCCCAAGGTCGTTGGCCAGATAACGTACCGCCGATTCAAGCGCCGCCTTGGCCACGCCCATCACATTGTAATTCGGCGCTACGCGGTTGGAGCCCATGTAGCTCAGTGTCAGCACCGTGCCGCCATGTTCCACCATCATCGGATGGGCGCGGCGGGAGATTTCGATTAGGCTGTAGGCGGAAATATCCAGGGAATTCCTGAAATTCGCCCGCGAGGTGTCGAGAATACGGCCCGTCAGTTCCGACTTATCGGAATAGGCGATGGCGTGGATCACGAAATCCAGCCTACCCCATCGATCCTGCAAGGCACCGAAAGCAGCGTCGAGCGAGGCATCGTCGGTGACATTCACATCGAGCAGGAAATCCGAACCAACACTCTTGGCAAGCGGTTCCACCCGCTTCTGGAACGCGTCGCCCTGATAGGAAAAAGCGAGCTCAGCGCCTGCGTCGGAACAAGCCTTGGCGATCCCCCAGGCGATTGACCGATCATTGGCCACACCCATCACAAGACCGCGTTTTCCTGCCAGAACGCCCATTTTCAATCTACCTTAACTATAGGGATCACAACCTTGATTCACCCGTGAAATTTCGACAGCAGCATTGAACCATTAGTGCCGCCAAATCCGAAGGAATTGGTCATCACCGTATCGAGTCCGGCATCCGCGACCATCTCGGTCGCGATTTCTTTCGGTTTCAGTGCCGGATCGAGTGTTTCGACATTGATCGAAGGAATGATGAAGTCATGCTCCAGTGCCAGCAGGCAGTAGATCGCCTCCTGTGCGCCAGTAGCCCCCTGGCTGTGTCCGGTCATAGACTTGGTCGAACTAACCGGCGGGATCGCACCTTCGCCAAATACCCGGCGCACCGCCTCTATCTCGCCTACATCGCCCACGGGCGTCGAGGTGCCATGCGCGTTGATATAGCTCACCTTGCGATCCTCGCCGAGCGTGCGAAGCGCGCCGCGCATGGCACGCTCCCCGCCCTCGCCCGAAGGAGCAACCATGTCAGCCCCGTCCGACGTAGCGCCGAAGCCGGTAACTTCGGCGTAGATTTTCGCGCCGCGTGCCTGAGCATGCTCGAGGCTTTCCAGAACCACAATGGCGCCGCCACCGCTGATCACGAAGCCATCCCTGTCCGCATCGAAAGCGCGCGAGGCACGTTCTGGCGTGTCATTATATTTGCTCGACATCGCACCCATGGCATCGAACAGGCACGACAGCGTCCAGTCCAGTTCTTCGCCACCGCCGCCGAACATCACGTCCTGGTTACCCATCGCAATCTGCTGTGCCGCCATGCCGATGCAATGCAGCGAGGTGGAACAGGCCGAAGTAATGGAAAAGTTCATGCCCTTGATCTGATAGGCCGTGGCAAGGTTGGCGCTCACGGTGGAGGACATGCACTTGGGCACAGCAAACGGTCCGATGCGCTTGGTCGCGCCGGTCTTCAGCACCGTCTGGTGGGCCGCAAGCATGGCCGAGGTGGAGGGGCCGCCCGATCCGGCGATAAGGCCGGTCATCGGGTTGATGACGTCCTTTTCCTCCAGCCCGGCATCGGCAATGGCCTGCCCCATGGCAATATGGGCGTAGGCCGCACCGGGCCCCATGAAGCGCAGGGTGCGCTTGTCCACATGCTCGGAAACGTCGAGGTCGACCGCCCCAGCAATCTGCGAGCGGAAGCCATGTTCGGCCATTTCTTCGTTGAAGGTAATGCCGGATTTGCCCGTTTTCAGCGCGGCCAGCACTTCGGCGGCATTATTGCCAATCGAGGAGACGATCCCCAGACCGGTTACGACGACTCGACGCATGTTATCCTCTCACGCCTCTGACAAGGCGACTTTCATATCTTTGACTTGATAGATGACTTCGCCATCGGCCTCTACACGGCCGTCGGCCACACCCATCGTTAAGCGACGGGTTTGAATCGCCTTGGTGAAATCCACGTAATAAGTGAGCATCTTGCGATCGGGCCGCACCATGCCCGTCAGCTTGACCTCACCGACACCGAGCGCATAGCCGCGCCCTTCCCAGCCACGCCAGCCCAGGTTGAAACCGGTAAGCTGCCACAGCCCATCCAGGCCAAGACAGCCGGGCATGATCGGATTGCCGGGGAAATGGCATTCGAAGAACCACAGGTCCGGTTTGATGTCGAATTCCGCGACCACATGGCCCTTGCCATGGGGGCCGCCATCGCCGGAAATATCGGTAATCCGGTCCATCATCAGCATCGGCGGCTCGGGCAATTGTGCGTTGCCAGGACCGAATAACTCGCCCCGCGCGCACTTCAGCAGATCGTCACGGTCAAAACTGGTCGGGAAATTTGCCATCCCAGACGGTACTCCTCACCTTTGCGTACTATTTGAGGCTGCGCCTAGCACCCCGTCCTGACACTGAAAAGGGCGCAGGAAATTTCGTTTGATTGGCAGTGCCTGAGTTGGCGAAAGAGGCTTTCGAGCAGGGTATGTCAGGTGTTGGGACAAGCAGTGATCGCTTCAGGGTCGGGACGCGTTTCGGCGCGTTCGAAGCGTGCGAAATACCCGTTAAGATCGGGGCGCTCGACGAACTCCACGAGCTTGAATCCCACCTGTTCGAACTCGCAAAACAGCAGCTTCGGCGCAATGCCGTGCTGATCGGTAGGTCGATCGATATCGACCACAATGACCTGCCCTTCGCTTCGCAAGGCAGGCCACATGCGCCAGAGGAACTCGTAAGGCTGGCCGATCTCGTGATACATGTGGACCATGAAGATGCGGTCGAAGCTGTTGTCGGGCAGTTTAGGATCAGCAAGTTCGCCACGGCGGATCGAGACATTGTCCAGCCTGTAGCGTTCGACGCGGCGGCCGAGGCGGTCCAGAGCCCTCTGGTCGATATCCTGCGCAAGCACGCGACCGTCGGCACCGACCCGGTCGGCCAGGCGAACAGTATAGTAGCCGTTGCCCGCACCGATATCAGCCACGGTCATTCCTGGTGTGATTTCGGCAAGGTCCATGACTGTCTGGGCCTCTCCGCGGCTGTCGCGCTGATCCTCGGTAGAAAACTGGTTGGATCCAATCTCCGACACTGGCCGATCAGGTTCGGGAAACAGCGGTTCGTCTTCCGGCTGCTCCACACACGCCGACGCCAGCAGCGAAGCAAGAAACAGGAACGGCGCACGCCGCGTCACTCGGTATCCTCCACCTCGATCTTCTCGCCTGTCACGCGCTGGGCGAGCGCAGCCGAAATGAACGGGTCGAGCGCGCCATCGAGCACATCGTCGGGAGTGGGCGACTGTACTCCGGTCCGCAGGTCCTTGACCATCTGATAGGGCTGAAGAACATAGCTGCGGATCTGGTGCCCCCACCCAATCTCGCTCTTCTCCTGATACTCGCCCGATGCCGCAGCCTCGCGCTCTGCCATCTCGCGCTCGAATAGCCGCGCCTTGAGCATGTTCATGGCCGTAGCCTTGTTTTTGTGCTGGCTGCGGTCGTTCTGGCTCGCGACGACGATACCGGTAGGCTGGTGCGTTATGCGCACGGCAGAATCGGTCGTGTTGACGTGCTGTCCGCCTGCGCCGGACGCGCGGTAGGTATCGATCTTGAGGTCGGAAGGATTGATCTCGATATCGATATCGTCGTCGATCACAGGATAGACCCAGACCGAACTGAAGCTGGTGTGACGACGGGCAGAACTGTCATATGGGCTGATGCGGACGAGGCGGTGCACGCCGCTTTCGGTCTTTGCATAGCCATAGGCATTCTCTCCCTTGAGAAGCAGAGTCGCGCTTTTGATCCCGGCCTGATCGCCGGCCTGGTATTCGACCGTCTCTACCTTGAAACCGCGACGCTCTGCCCAGCGGCCATACATCCGGAAGAGCATCTCCGCCCAGTCCTGACTCTCGGTACCACCGGCCCCGGCGTGGATTTCGATGTAGGTGTCATTCCCATCGGCTTCTCCGGAAAGCAAGGCCTGCACCTTGTCTCGATCGGCACGATCGGCAAGCGCTGCCAGGCTCGTGAGGCCGTCCTTGACCACCTCATCGTCGCCTTCGGCGTCACCCATTTCGACGAATTCGATCGCATCGCCCATTTCGCTCTCGATTTCGCGGACGGTATTGATCGCGGTTTCGAGACGTTTTTGCTCTTGGGTGATGGCCTGGGCCTGCTTCGGATCATCCCAAAGGGTGGGATCCTGTACACGTGCGTCTAGCTCGTCCAGGCGACGAAGTGCACGCTCCCAATCCAGCGACTGGCGTACGAGAGCAAGTGCAGCTTCGATACGGTCGATATAGGCCTGCCCTTCGGCACGCATAATTCAATTCCTCAAACGATTAGTCCGCCCACCTAGCGCTCGGACGACGATTGTAAAGTTAGGTCGAGAGCCAGCTAGTAAATGCCGCCCTGATCCTCGACGAAGTCAGAGGGCTGTTCGAACCGCCCTTCGGTGCGGCTTCCGCGCACGCCCTCTCGCGCCCGGCGGATGAGTTCAAGAATCTCGCTACGACGGGCAGCCAGTTCATCGGATCGGGTAGAACGCGCTGGCTCGGTATCGGGTTTGAACGCCTCCCAAATAACCGCGGCCGTCGGATCGTTACTCGGCGATCCGTCGAATACGCGTTTGCCGGTACGCCGGTCGATCTTGACCATTCTGATCCCGGGCGGTGCGATAAAATCATCCGAAGTCCAGCGCTCACGCGTCTGTTCGATGAACTGTTTCATGATTGGCGCAGCGGTATTGCCGCCCTGTACCCATCCGCCCAGATTGCGAGGCTGGTCGAAGCCTACATACATGCCGGCGATAATATCGGGTGTGCCGCCTACGAACCAAGCGTTGGTCGGGCCATTCGTAGTCCCCGTCTTTCCGAAAAGCGGCAGTTCGAGGCTGCGCAGACGAACGGCTGTGCCGCGGGTCACTACGCCCTGCAGCATATGCACCACCTGAAAAGCCGTGCGCGGGTCCAGCACCTGTCTTCCGCCCGGCTCGAAGCGAGGCATCGGTTGTCCGTCCCACTCGTCCATGTTGCAACTTACGCATTCGCGATTGTCACTTCGATATATGACCTTGCCGCGCCGGTCCTGCACATAATCGATGACCGATCCCTCATGCTGGCGGCCCCAATTGGCGAGCGCAGCATAGCCATTGACCATTTTTGCAACGGTCGTGTCGCCAGCTCCCAGCGCGAAGGAATAATAAGGCTCGTAATCACCGATGCCGAGCCGCTTGATCGTCTCTGTGACATTCTGCATGCCGGTGTCGTCGGCAATATGAACCGTCATCAGATTCCGGCTCTGTTCAAGGCCCCAGCGCATGGTGTGTTCACCGCCACCACCGCCACCGAAATTCCGGAAACATTTTTCACCGAGGTTGGCACCTTGCCAGACGCAGAAGGTCTGGTCGGGCACCATAGTGGCAGGAGTCATACCGTGATCCAGGGCAGCTGCGTAAACGAAAGGCTTGATCGTCGAGCCTGGTTGGCGCAGCGCCTGCGTCGCACGATTGAAGCTGCCGAGACGACTGTCGAAACCACCCTGCATAGCCAGAATTCGCCCTGTCTTGGGCGACGCGGCAAGAAACGCACCCGACACTTCCGGCACACCCCTTATCCGATAGCCGCTGCCTGATTCCTCTACGGCGACGACATCGCCAACTTTTATAGAGGATGGGGCACCCGATAGATCGTAATCTTCGCCGTTGGTCAGGCCAATCTTGGGCGAAGAGCCGGCTTCGGTGACAACACCGATGCGCCAGTTCTCGTAATTGATCGAAATGTTGGAGGAAAGAAGCTGTCCGTGCAGGTCTCCATTGTCCGGATTGAGTGTCGCGATCGGGCCGGTGTACCCACGGTTACCGTGATAACGCAGAAGCTGCGCGCGCAAAGCGTCACGGGCAGCGTCCTGCAATTCGACGTCCAGCGAGGTACGCACCCATAGCCCGCCTGCATAGACACTGTTCGACCCGTCATCTGCAGTTTCCCCGAACCGGTCGATCAACTGGCGGCGAACTTCTTCCAGAAAATAGCCTGCGTCCGCAGAGCGTTCAGTGCGCTGCTGTACCAGACCGAGAGGCTGTCGCTTGGCTGCTTCTGCTTCCGCGGAGGTTATGAAATCATTCGCAACCATCTGACCGAGAACGAAATTTCGACGCTCGATCGCCAGATCCTCGTAGCGTGCTCGACCATAGCGCTCAGGTGCTTTGGGAAGAATGGCAAGAAACGCGGTTTCATGTAGCTCCAGGTCGTCGACGTCCTTGTCGAAATAGGCGCGGGCTGCGGCCTGAACACCAAAGCTGCGGCGACCGAGCGGGATTTCATTCAAATAGAGCTCAAGAATCTCCTGCTTGGTCAGAACCTGTTCAATGCGCTGTGCGAGAATCATTTCCTTGAGCTTGCGGGTGACCGAATATTCGTCTCCCAAAAGAAGGTTCTTCGCCACTTGCTGGGTGATGGTCGATCCGCCCACGGCTCGCTCGCCGGAACCGAATTTCGTGGCGTAATCGACCACGGCGTTCAGCGTTCCCGTGAAATCGACCCCGCCGTGACTGAAAAAGGTCTTGTCCTCGGCCGAAAGAAAAGCCTCGATCATCTGCTGCGGGAAATCGACGTATTGCAGCTGCACGCGCCTCTCGCGTGCATAGGAGTGCACAATCTCGCCATCCACGCCGCGGACTACTGTGGGCAGCGGGGTCTCATATTCGAGCAGCGAGTCGGCTTCCGGCAAATTTCGCGCAAGCGAAGCCCAGGCCAGCACCAGGAAAATAAGACCGATGCCAATAAGATAGGTGAGCACGCGCAGGCGCCGACTTTCATGCCAATTATCGCGCATCCATGCGAGAAAACGCGCAGGATCACCCGTCAGGCGCTGTCGGACATATTCCAGTTTGGGAATGGCAACCATAATTGCGGTCGGCCTTAGCACGCGCTTTCTGGACAATGCCAGAACAAGAATCTCGCCCTGCGATCAATTGTCCTCTTGGCGTGCCAGGTAAGCTCCAATCGCTCGAGCCATAACCTCAGCGAAAGCAAGTCGTCCCTCTTCGGAAGCGAGGCGCATTGTGTCGCCCTCGTTGGAAATGAAGCCGCTTTCGTAGAGCACGGAAGGAACGTCCGGAGCGCGCAGGACGGCCAGCCAAGCGGAACGTCGCGCCTGTGGATGAAACTGGATAATGCCCTGCCCTTCCCGCTCGATCAGCGATGCGAACAGGTTCGATTGCTCCTGGGTTCGTCTCTGCGAAAGTTCAACGAGGATATCGCTGACCCTCTCATCCTGCCGTGACAGGTCCACACCATCGAGCGTGTCTGAAGCATTCTCGCGTTGGGCGAACAGGGCTGCTGCCCGGCTCGAAGCTTCCAGCGACAGCGTATAGATGCTCGCTCCTGCAACCTCATTCTGGCTGCCCGCACTATCGGCATGGAGCGACAGGAATAGATCCGCATCGAGACGCTGAGCTATGCGGTACCGTTCTTCATGAAGCAGATAGGTGTCGTTATCCCGTGTGAGCGCAACCCTGGCTATGCCTCTGTCCTCCACCTCGTCGCGCAAAGCTCGTGCCAGCTCCAGGACGAGATCCTTCTCCACATAGCCGCGAGCCGATGCTCCCGGATCATGACCGCCGTGCCCTGCATCGATAACGATTAAAGGCAGCGAGGAGTCACCCTTGATCTCAGGCAAGTCTACAGGGCTATTTCCACGCGGCAATTCAATGCGAGCTACGAACCCTGCGCCCTGCCCGACGACACCTGCACCCCACGCAAGCATCACCAGCCCTCCGATCAAGGCAAGAGGCAACAGCGTGATCGCTAAAAGCGGGAATGGGCCTTTCATTGCAGGCCTATGGTTAGGGGTGAAGACACGAACGGCGCAATATAGTTGCCGAGTGATACCCACGGTGCTAGCGAACAGGTACTCGGAAAATCCGTGCCTCCGATCGGCGCGCTCCATTCGCGACGAAGAGGGTCACTCTCCCGAGGATGCCGTCGCCATTCCGGCCGCGGCTTCGATAGTACAGGTTGATGCAGGACACGCTTCTCTCCCTTCCGGCCGATAGTATGCAGGCGGTTCACCGTCTTGCCGTGCCGTGGAAACGGACGGGCCGTAAATCGGTTCAGGGCGGGCTCGCAGACACGAATCACCAGCTTCTCGCCTATGCGACTTGCTGGCTTCCAAATGCCGCAAACCCTTCGGGGGAAAGCGGATTTCCTACAATAAGGCGCAGCAGGTTTGGCGGGAGTAGCCCGCCCCGCAGCGCATGGAGAATTATCAATGGCAACGCGCATGTTAATCGACGCGCGCCACCAGGAAGAAACCCGGGTGGCGGTCCTCAAGGGAAACCGGATTGAGGAATTCGATTTCGAATCCGCCGACAAACGGCAGATCAAGGGCAACATCTATCTGGCGAAGGTTACACGGGTAGAACCGTCTCTTCAGGCAGCCTTCGTCGACTTTGGCGGCAACCGACACGGTTTTCTCGCCTTCAGCGAAATCCATCCTGATTATTACCAGATTCCGAAGGAAGATCGTGAAGCCCTGCTGGCAGCGGAAGCTGAGGTCGCCGAGGAAGAACAGCGTCTGCGCGCCGAAGAAGAAGAGCGGGGCGAAATGCCCGGTGACGAATACGACGCCGATGACGAAAGCTCCGAAGCCCTTGCTGAAGATCTCGCCGAAGACGGTCTCGAAGAGGTAGATACCTCCGACAAGGACGATGTCGCTACGATCGAGGAAGGTCAGCTCGACCGGGACGAGGACGAAGAAGACGAAAGCGACGAGGACGAAAACGGAGGTCGCTCGAAGGATCGCGGACGCCGTGGTCGTGGACGCCGTCAGGGCAAAGGGCGGAGCCGCGCCAAGGAAGTCGACGAAGCGCGCGCGAAACGCATGGCATTGCGCCGCAAGTACAAAATCCAGGACGTCATCCAGCGCCGCCAGGTTCTGTTGGTGCAGGTCGTAAAGGAAGAGCGCGGAAACAAAGGCGCAGCTCTAACCACCTATCTCAGCCTGGCCGGCCGCTATACCGTGCTGATGCCGAATAGCAGCCATGGCGGGGGCATTAGCCGAAAGATCAATTCGGCGAGCGACCGGAAGCGTCTGAAGCAGGTGGTAAGCGATCTCAAGCTGCCCAAAACCATGGGCTTGATCGTGCGCACCGCCGGTCTTTCCCGCACAAAGACCGAGATCAAGCGCGACTTCGATTATCTCGCCCGGCTTTGGGACGAGATTCGCGAGAATACCCTTGCGTCCGCCGCCCCTGCCCTGATCCATTCGGATAGCGACCTGATCAAGCGGGCTATACGAGACATCTATAATCGAGAAATCGAGGAAGTCGTCGTCGAGGGTGAAGAAGGCTACAAGTCGGCCAAGGCTTTCATGAAAATGCTCATGCCCAGCCATGCCCGGCGCGTGAAGCAATACGCCGACCCCGTACCGCTGTTCCAACGCTACGGCGCCGAAGACCAGCTCAAGGCGATGTACGACCCGGTGGTCCAGCTCAAGTCGGGCGGTTACCTCGTGATCAACCCAACCGAAGCACTGGTTTCCATCGACATCAACTCCGGTCGCTCCACCAAGGAGCATAATATCGAACAGACCGCGCTTTCGACCAATCTGGAAGCGGCCAAGGAAATCGCGCGGCAGTTGCGCCTGCGCGACATGGCCGGCCTGGTGGTCATCGACTTCATCGACCAGGAGCATCATTCGAACACTCGCAAGGTCGAGCGGGCCATGAAGGATGCGCTCAAGAACGACAGGGCGCGGATCCAGGTGGGACGCATCTCTAGTTTCGGCTTGATGGAAATGAGCCGTCAACGCTTGCGCACCGGAGTGCTTGAAGCGACCACGCGTGAGTGCCCGCATTGCGACGGCACTGGTCTTGTTCGTACCGCGAGTTCTGCAGGCTTGTCAGCGCTGCGCTTAATCGAAGAAGAGGCAGCCAAGGGCAAAGGCACGAAAATCCGCCTTGCCGCCAGCACCGAAGCAGCGGTCTATCTGCTCAACGAAAAGCGCGCGGAACTCGTCGAGATCGAAGACCGCTATGGCGTCATAGTGGAAGTGGTTCCAGAAGGTGAAGACGAAGGCGCAAAGATGAGCGTCTCTAGCCATGGGCCGAAGCCAAAAGACACACCGAAATTTGAAGCCCTCGTTGAGGACGACGTCATCGAAAGTGACGACGCGGACGAAGACGATGATGTCGATAGCTCCGACATAGAAGATAGCGAAGATGATCGGCCACGCAGAAAGCGTCGTCGGCGTCGTGGTGGCCGAGGTCGCAACAAGGATCGCGATCAGAGCGACGAGTCCGGTGAATCCGAAAGCGACACCGACCAGGAAGGCGATTCCGAAAACGAAAACTCGGACGATAAGCCCAAAAAGCGTCGTCGCCGTGGTGGCCGCCGCCGGGGCGGCCGAGGTCGGGGCGAGAACGGTAACGACGAGCAGAAGTCAGACGGCCCTGAGAAGCTTGAGGAAGTTTCCGAGCAGGTGGCCGACGATATGGCTGTAGTCGCGGGCCCCGACGATGCTCCGCAAGCTGCCGAGGAAAAGCCCAAGAAACGTGCTCCACGGCGCAAGAAGAAGGTCGTTGAACCTACCGAACAAGAGGCTGATGAAGCCAAGACCGAAGAACCGGCGGCAGAGAAGCCCAAGCGCACTCGCAAGAAAAAGGCTGATAGCGAAGCTGTAGATGAGGCCGCGGAAGAGACTCCGAAGCCCAAGCGCACGCGTAGGAAAAAGGCTGAAGTCGAAAGCGAAGCACAAGCGGACGCGGCCGAGGCAGTGGTAGAAAAGCCCAAGCGTACTCGTCGCAAGAAAGCGCAAGAAAAGTCGGATGATACGCAGACTGCCGGCAAATCCAAAGCCGAGGATTCCGTATCTACACCCACGCCGAGCGCGCCGCCAAAGGTCGAAGACAACGCCGAGCCCAAGGAGACTGCCGCGCCGAAACGCGGTTGGTGGCAACGCACCTTCGGCGAATGACAAACGTTTCATCCCCGGTCGGCATCCGAGCCGCCCGGGGATGGAGGCAAAGGTTCAGGCTCCTGCCCGCCGGGCCACTCCCCATTCCATCCAACCCAGGGCTTTGGGAGTGCTTTCGAGATAGGCTTGGCCGAAGGGCTCGACTTCGAAACCCGCACCACGCAACGATGCGCCGATCGGACGGGTCAGATGGCACCCCCCGGCAAACGGGCTCCAAAACGGTTCGATCCGTTTCTGCCATCGCGCGACACCGGCATCCGGTGCCTTGCCATGCTCCAGAAAGAGCAACTTGCCTTGCGGTTTGAGGATACGGCGAAGTTCGCTCAATACCTTCTCGGGGTCCTGAACCGAACAAAGCGTATATGTGCACACGGCAGTGTCGAAACTACCGTCGGGAAAGGGTATTTCCTCACCGACACCTTCGCGAATATCGCTTGCGAAGCCCATCGCTCGTGTTCGCTCGCGCGTACCATCAAGTAATTTTGGATGAGGATCGATACCCGCGAAGTCGGTTACCTTCGCCCTGTCATAAAGCGCCTGATTAAGCCCGCCGCCACAACCCAGTTCGAATACGCGCCCTTCGGCCAAAGGTATTACTTCCCGGCGCCGCTTCTCGATTCCCTTTTGACCACATGCAAATGTGATCAGTCGCGGCATTAAATGCGCATCGTAAAAGCGCTTAATCCCCATAGTCTCTCCCGCGCGATTCGCACGAGGTGAGCTTAGCGCTGAATGACTGACCGGCTGACGCCGGTAGGTTCATGGCGAAGGGCTGAAGCCTTGCTTGTGGGTATGGCGGTCGAGATAGCGCATGATGATATCGTCGGTGATGTTTCCGGACGTGGTTGAGAAGTAGCCACGCTGCCAGAAGCGCTGGCCCCAGTAGCGCTTGCGGATATGCTCGAACTCCTGCTGGATCTTGCGCGAGGACCGCCCCTTGACCCGGCGCACGAAGTCGCTGACCGAGATATGCGGTGGGATTTCAACGAACATATGGACGTGATCG